>PKSX01000149.1 GCA_002869435.1 Marinilabiliales bacterium
ATGCTTTATCTTGAGGATGAGCCCATTCCGACCGAACTGCTGATGACAGCCATTCGTCAGGCCACTCTGAAACTCCTCATCACTCCGGTATTCCTCGGTGCAGCCTATAAAAACAAAGGTGTTCAGCTTTTACTGGATGCCGTTGTGGATTACCTGCCCTCGCCTACCGATATCGGTGCCATAATTGGTCATGATGTTGACGATGAAGAAAAAACCATTTCACGCGGACCGTCATGCAACGAACCGTTTTCAGCTCTGGCATTTAAACTCATAAACGACCCCTATGTCGGTCAGCAGACATTTATTCGCATATTCAGCGGTACTTTAACCAGTGGCATGAGCTTTTATAATGCTACGAAAGGTAAAGACGAGCGCGCCGGACGTATTTTCCGTATCAAAGCCAAAGAACGCGAAGAAATTAAAGAAGCCGGTGCCGGCGAAATTGTGGCACTGGTTGGAATGAAATACTCCAAAACAGGAGACACTTTGTGCGACCATGATAATCCGGTATTACTGGAAAATATTCATATTCCACCTTCAGTTATTGAGCTGAAAGTGAATTCAGCAGACCGAAAAGATCAGAAAAAACTGGGTGAGGCTCTTGCCAAGCTCAGCAATGAAGATCCTTCTTTCCGCGCGCATTTTGATGAAGAAACCGAAGAAACCATTATTTCGGGAATGGGTGAACTTCACCTCGAAATTATTGTGGATCGACTGAAAGAAGAATTCAAAGTTCCTGTTGTGGTGGGTGAACCTTCGGTTTCATTCCGAGAAACCATTACGATGGTGCAGGAAAGCAATTATAAGCACTCGAAACAAACCGGTGGTAAAGGGCAGTATGCACATACCGTTATCCGCTTTGAACCCAATCAGGGCGAAGGATTTGATTTTATGGATGTTACCAAAGGTGGTGTCGTTCCACAGGAATTTATTTCATCGGTTCAGAAAGGTCTTGTAAAAGGCATGGAGAAAGGGCCGCTGGCCGGTTATCCCGTTGTGGATGTTAAAGCGGTTCTGCTCGATGGCAGCCACCACGCAGTGGATTCAAGCGACATGGCTTTCCAGCTTTGTGCCATACATTGTTTCAAACAGGGATTCCGCAGTGCACAGCCTATCTTGCTTGAACCTGTTATGAAAATTGAGATCAACACCCCCGACGATTATATCGGAAATGTAACCGGCGACCTGAATAAGCGTCGCGGTCGTATTGAAAGCATGCGCCGTTACCGAAAGGGATCGCAGAAACTCAACGGCTTTGTTCCGCTAATGGAAATGTTTGGCTATGCTACAACTTTAAGAAATGTGTCCAGCGGCCGCGCCAACTATTCCATGGAATTTTATCAGTACATGCCGATGCCAGCAGCGAAACAGGAAGAAATCGTTAAGGCTAAGCAGGAAGAGAATAAGTAGAACGTAAAACGGGGGACGTAGAACGTACTTTCAACTTTTAACCTTATACTTTCAACTTTTAACTTTAAACTTTTTTTAGGTTTTACGGATTGACGCGGATTATTGTATTCTTCAGATTACAACAGAAAAGAAACTCTTGTATTTATTCCAACTGAATAATGATAGCAACTCCCGTAACCATCGTGGATATCTATAGTTCTAAAGTTCATGAATGACATTTTATATAACGCATCTATACCCAGTCTTACTTTATTATTTAATTCATAGTTTATGCCTAAACCAGTAATCAACCCAATATTGAAAACCCTGAAATTATGATCTGAAAGAGATTTTCCGGAGTAGACATAACTCTGATCAGGGTTCACTTTATCAATGTAATAATACTTCAGCATAAATTGGGGTAATCCTCCAACGAATATGGATGCAGTTACTCTTTTGTCACTAATGTTGGAAAGTTCAAAAACAACCGGAATTTCAAAATAATCAATGTACGATTTATATTCACGATAAAAAGGTGCTGGAGCATCTATTATATTATTATCAAATCCTTTATGCGAATAATAGAAGCCTGATTTAACAGCGATGGAATTATTGATTAAGTATTTGAAATCTACACCCAGATCAATGCCCAATGAATACTGGCCTGGAGAGATACTCTTTGTTTTCATACAAACAGCAGGGGTAACATTCACACTTATTATGAAATCAGATGCTGTTGTTGTATCACTTTGCGCCTGTGCTCCAAAGCTCATTACCAGAATAAATAATATATAATAAAAAAAATTCATTATCTACAAATTTAATCCAATACCAAATCCAAAACTAATCTCTTCTTTTGAAAAGAGATTTCTATTGTAAATTAAATGACCTGTAGGAATATTATAATGAAGGTTTGCGAAAACTATATCAGAAAATCTCTTCTTTATTGACATTTGAAAAATGTGAGAATACAACAGACTCATATCCATAAAATAAGAAAGACCTAATGTGTAATTATCCTTTTGAATATTAATTCCTGTGAAATATGAAGTTGTGTTTCGCCATGTTGGAAATTCATAAAAACTCACATAAAGTAAAGTACTGAAATTATAATCTTTAATTTGAAAGTTATAGTTATAAAAAAATGAAACTTCATTACTCATTGTATGATTTAACATGGTATTATCTGATATAGTATTGTACAGTTTTAATCCACTTCCAAATGTCATATTCTTAGTTTTATATGCAATGTCTAACCCTGAAGTAAAATACGAGCCGTTTAATTCAAATATTTCATTATAAATTGTATCATACAAAGCTTCCGTTATTCGATTTCGGTCCCTATAATGAATATAAGAACCAATGCTCCATCTACTATTTATATCGAATTTGATTTTGTACAATAGATTTAATAGCTGTTCACTCTCGTGTAAATAATAAACATGAGTATAGTACCAATCGAAATCATCATAGATCAGATATACTCCCATATCTAATTTCTTTGATATCGGTTTTTCCAAAGAGATTTGATACGAATTTATTTTGGGAGAATTGAGTTTTCGTTCATAATCAAGCATAACCGTTAATGTGCTGTCTTCGCACATAAACAATGGGCTAATCATCCCCCTGTTCAAATTATGATTATTTAGATATGTACCATTCTGTGCTCTTGCACAAAGGCTTATTATCAGAATTAATAATATGGAATAGAATATTTTCACGATAGTAAGTTACGGAATATTTATGTTGTTTGGATTATAAATATCTTATATCGTTTAATTTGGGAAGAGTGTTTGAATAAAAATCAATGACGCATCTCGACTCCGCTCGATATGACATTGATTTTTTAGATTTATTCTTATCCGCAAAAATCCGTAATTTAATTTATCACCGCGTTAATCCGCGTCTCCCATCTCAACTCACTTCCCGATTCAAAATTCTAGATTCAATACTCAAGATTCAGGATTTATTCGTAAATTGCCCCTGTAAATTAATACCTTAGGGGTGAAGCGGCCTTGGATAAAACATATCGACCTCGTTATTTTTCCTTTGTATCTGCTCTTTTTGCTGATAAGCGACTGGACCATGAAGCAACCCGACCGCAGGCCTGAACCGGTAAAATACTTCGATTATCAGGATATTCAGGAGCGCGGCACTTTCAACGTGATTCTGGGCTATAATACCCTCAATTATTTCATTTACAAAGGTACGCCTCAGGGCTATCAGTACGAAATTGTGCAGGAACTGGCCAAAGACCTCGGGCTTGAAGTCAAAATCAGCATTTCAAATGATCTGGAGCGTGCTTTTCAGCAAGTAGCTTTCGGAAAATGCGACCTCATTGCCATGGATCTTACTATTAAAAAGAACCGTTACCCGGGTGTTTGCTTTACCGACAGTCTTTATTCCATGAGCCCCGTGCTCATACAACTCGACACCGGAGAAACCAAAGCCGGATATATCAGCAGCATTGAGGAACTCGACGGTAAAACGGTGCATGTTTCTCAACGCACCTACTTCATACATCAGTTGGAAATACTCGAAGACAGTCTGGGTATTGATATCGACATTGTGGAAGTGCCCGAATACGGCACCGAAGAATTGCTTCGAATGGTGGCCAACGGCTATATCGATTATACTGTTTGTGATGAAAACCTGGCACAGGTCAACGGATTGTATTATCCGCATCTGGATCTGAGTCTGAAACTATGCGACCCGCAACCCATAGGCTGGGCGGTGAGTTCACAGGCCGGCGAATGGCGGGAAAAAATCAACGAATGGCTCGATGGTTTCAGAAACTCGTACCGTTTTCGCTTTCTGCAAATTAAGTATTTCAATAATCCGCTGCTGGGCATTGGGGTGGATGAAGAATTTCACAGCGTACCCACCGGGAAGTTGAGCCCTTACGACAATATCATTAAACAATATGCCGACAGCATCGGCTGGGACTGGAGGCTTTTTGCATCGCTCATTTATCAGGAGTCGAGGTTTGAAGACAATTACCACAGCTATGCAGGTGCTTTCGGCGTGATGCAGATGATGCCGGTAACCGCAGCAAAATTCGGTGTGTACCAGAATAGCTCAATTAAAGAGCAGGTTCGGGGCGGTTCGGAATTGCTGCATTATCTCGATACCCTTTTTGCACCCTATATTCAGGATGATTTCGAGCGGAAAAAAGCCGTAATCGGAGCCTATAATCTTGGCGAAGCCCATTTCATGGATGCTTTTGCCCTGGCCGAAAAATATCACAAAAAACTCAATACATGGGAAGATGTTCTGACATGTCTTCAATGCAAATCAAAACCGAAATACTATACTGATCCGGTGGTGCGGTTTGGCTATTGCAACCCGTGGTATGTGGAGATTTTCGTCCGGCAGATTTTTGAGCGGTACGAGGATTATAAGAATGTGTTTGAGAACTGAAGATGCATCTCCCGCTGATCTCACAGATCTCGCTGATGATTTTTGATTCAAATCTTTTCATCAAGTCACATATAAAATTTTGTCATGCTGAGCAAGTCGAAGTATGAACAAAATTTTGTGAAAGAAATTGACGCCCTTCGACGGGCTCAGGATGACAATTTCTTTCTGTTATTATCAAATCAAGCATACAAATAATCCGTCTTCATCCTGATATAGCGGTTCAGGGCAGAGAAAGATGAGACCCAGGAAATGAAGATTCCGGAAAGCAGAAGGCCGGCAAAAACCAGGGCCACATGCAAATCGCTTTGAATGACTTCGAGGTCGGGCAGTTGGCGATAGATAACGATCATGAGTCCTTCGAGCAATACAATGGCAAAAAGACTTGCCACAGCACCCATCCAAACAGCCTGCCATAAGTAGGGACGGCGAATAAAGGCACGGGTAGCACCCACCAACACCATACTGCGTATGAGAAAACGCTTTGAGTAAATGGCCAGACGAATAGTATTACTGATCAATCCAAAAGAAATAATAAACACCAGCAGGGCAAAGCCGAGAAGGAAAAGTGAAATACGTCCGGCATTTACATTGATTTCCTGCACCAGCATTTTATCGTAATGCGCATCTTTAACCAGTGGTTCTTTCTCAATTAGTGTTTTCAGTTCCTCGAGCGTTTCTTCAGTTGCATATTCGCCTTTCACATACACATCGAGAGAATAAGGCAATGGGTTAAACCCCAGAAAAGAAAAATCCTCGCCGGTATCTTCGAGCAGGCGGTCAGCAGCCTCATCGGGGCTCACCAAATAAGTGCCTTTCACATACTCATTCATCTCCAGCTTTTTCTGCAGAGCAAGCATTTCTGCCTGCGGAGCATCTTCCTTAAACATCACTGTCAGCTCAATGTTTTCTTTAATGTAATTCGATAGTTTTTCAGAATGTAAAAGCAGCAGTGCAGTAAGTCCAAGCACCAGCAAAACCAATGATATGCTAATAATCATAGTGACATAAGAGCCACCGAGACGAAATTTTCTTTTGGAACTCATGCTGACAAATATAGGATAAATTTTGACGTATAAAAACTGCTAATAATATAAAGTATCCACATTGAATTATGTATAAAAATCATTAAAAGTTAAACACTTGTAAAATCAATTCAATAAATCTATATATTTGCCTAAATCAAAATAATCAGCATGAGAAAACTATTACTATTATTCGTTTCTGTATTATTTAGCACTACAATTTTTGCCCAGACTGCAGAGATTGAAAATGTAAGAAAAAGGGAATTCCGTGGTGTTTACCCTATTATTAATAAAAGCACCAATGAGGTAAAAGGTTATTATACTTTTTACGTAAATGAAAAAATAGGTGGTGGAATGATTGAATTCAATATCAGAATCTATGATCCTGAGCTTGAGCTCGTAAAAGAAACACCTATTACCATTACCAAAAGGAGTCAGGTTGACGGGGCTGAATACAACGGACAGGACTTTCTGTTTTTGTTCAACGACGTGATGAAGAAGACACTTACTTATGTTACGGTTGATCAGGAAGGTGAAATTATTACACAGGAGTCTGTTAAAGAAGAAAAATATGCAGGCACTACTGCAGATGTATTTACTGCAAATGACGGATTTTATATTGTGAAGCCATTTAAAGATAAAAAATGGGGTTATAAAATCAGGAAGATTGATAATGAGCTGAATGAGTTATGGGAAGTTGAAAGAACTGTTGAGAAGGGGATGATCTTTGTAGAAGCAGTTGAATCTGGAAATGGCAGAATCATTATTATTGAAGTGAAGAAAAAAGCACTGTTGTCGGCTAAAGCGCAGGCCAATATTTTATGTCTTGATGATGAAACAGGAGATGAAATTTATTCCTACAGTCTTTTTGACGGAACAGATATTTGTATGCCTACCGCATTTCTTATTGACGAGAACCTGAATGTGGTTACCGGAGGAATGTATTTTGAAGGAGAAAAATGGGATGCTGTAAACAGCGATGGAATTTTCTTCCTGAAACTCGACGCTGAAGGTGAACAAATTTCTTTTGCTAAATACGACTGGGACAAAAACATCCAGTCTATTTTGAAATCGACCATTAAAAATGATTTCAGAATGGGCAGCAAACCAAAAGTGATTTTCCACGAAATTGTTGAGATGGAAGGTGGCGAGTACAGAATTATTGGCGAGACTTTCACAAAAAACTATCAGATGATCAGCAGTGGATTAAAAGATGCCATAACAGGCAGATTTATTGGTGATATTAACAGTAATAGCAACAACAACAAACCTTACACTTTTGAAATTCTCGACTTTGTACTGTTTAAGTTTAATAATGATGCTGACATGCTTGATGTTGTTCTTATACCCAAAGATCATACAAAAATATCGTGTTACCCCCCATATAATGGTATGGGCGGTATCAGACTGGCAAAAGCAGTAAAAGACTTTGGGTTTTTCAACTACGCATTTGTAACTACCCAGGAGGGTTCTGAAGAGCCACTGCTGGTGAGTGCAAACTTTTTGGAAAGTGACTCATATATCGGGATTAACACCATAGATTTTGAAAGGGTAAGCGAAATGCATAAGATTCCGATCAAACGTAAAACCTTTAAAAACGGGAGCATTGGCGTAATGTTTTCAAAACCCGGAAGAGTTGGTGTCTATCTGTATTCCAAAAAGGAAGAAACCATTTATATTTATTTCGAGGATATTAAATTATAATTCCTCGTTCTGATTAAGTACTATTAAAACTTCCGCATGTATCTTATGCGGAAGTTTTTTTATATCATATTTTGTACATTTGCTTCATTGATTATGCAGCATGAAAAAACTTTTGATTATTGTTTCGTTTCTAGTGTCTGCCGGAACTACCGCAACGGCTCAGTTTCAAACCCGGACATGGATTAATTCCGGCCATAACAGAGCGGTTGGCTGGTACGGAAATCTTGACCTGATTCAGGAGTACTGCATCGATAATACCACCTTTATTGCAGGAGAGGAATTTGCATTGATAAATGCCGACAACACGATTTTCAATGCGGGTATGCTCAAAATAAAGCACCACGTTCAATATAAAAATTTTGAGATCGATCCTTTTATATCATTTCAATACAGGCCGTTTTCCAAATACATACGTGAGAAAATATTTGTTTTCGGGCTATTGAAAGAAACACCTCACTGGAACCTGTCGCTGGGAAATTTCAGCAGGATATACTCTCTGAGTAAAGACATGCAGGAACTCTACCCCGATGATGACGCATCAAGTGTAAAGGAATGGCATAATCTGCTCTACGACATTGAATACCTTTTTCAGCCCCGCCTTGGAGATAAAAAAATGAATTATTCATTGGGTGTGAGCAATCAAAGTGACTTTCTATATCAGCCAGCCACTATCCCTATGTTATACGGAAGATGCTGGACCTATATAAACGAGAGGCAATATGTGTTTTTCGAAACCAGATATCAAACAGCAGGATCCAATAACCTGCAAGCCGATTTTTTTGGTGTAATACTGAAAGGAGGGTTGTTTTGGGCGCTTTAAAACTCATATTATTGTCAGCAGTTTTACTTTTAGCTGTGTCATGCAATAACGATCTGGACGAAGCCGGCTTTTTATATACAAAATACTCGGTGGAAGAACGTTTTGAAATGTCGCAAAACTGGTTAGAGCAAAATCCTCCGGTTAATATCATCATTACAGATTCAACTTATCGCATTTTCTTATTTGCCGACACCCATATAGGAACCAGCATGGAGGTCAGGCAAATGCTGAACAAGGCCGACACCTGTGCAGTAGCAGCCATTGGTGCCGGCGATGTATGTCGCGGACATGTGGAAAGCTACGATAGTCTGGAGGCACTGGTTAATGATTATCCCGGTTTGCCTATATTTATGACCACCGGGAATCATGACCTGTATTTTGGCAACTGGCCCGAGTTTTACAGCCGCTTTGGAGCTTCCTCATACTATTTTTCTGTGAGCACACCCGTTGCATCTGATTTATTCATTGTGCTTGACAGCGGATCGGGGACCCTTGGCGGAAGTCAGCTTGATTGGCTCACTGAAATACTGGAGGCCAAAAGGCATTTGTACAGATATGTGACCATTACCACACACCTCAATTTTTTCAGAGACGGGCCAAGTGTAATTTGTGGTTTACCACCCGAAGAACTCTATTCCCTGCTTGACCTTTTTATGGAATATGAAGTAAATATGGTGGTTAGCGGGCATGAGCATCATCGTTATGAAAATGTACTGGGTCCAACACAATTCGTTACAGTTGAGGCACTACACGATGAAGAAAGCAATAGTTCGTGGGTGGAGCTCGAAATCGGAAATGGAATTTTTGACTACCAATTTAAACCCGTTCAATAATTATGAAAAAGTCTTTGATTCTTTTCATTCTTGTTCTGGCAGGTGTTTTTGCCTACGGCCAGGAAAAATATGCTATCAAGCTTACACACAAAGATAAGCCAGAAAAAGTGAGGTATATTTATGAAGGTAAGCGAATGATGGTAATCATGCCTGATGGCACAAAACACAAGGGAAAACTGGAGTTTCTTAGTTCAGCTGATATTTCCCTGAATGGGACAGAGATCCCGTGCGATAATATTCCCGTAATTAAAGGTCAGTCAACCGGTTTGCTAATGGGAAAGATTTTTGGCGGGGTATTGATTGCCGGGGGGCTGTTATTTACAGGTGCCGGCGGAGCAATGATTATCAGTGGCTTTGCAGAACAAAGTCTGGCCGGAATAATTCTTATACCTTTTGGTATTGTTGTAGCTGCCGGTGGGGTTGGCAGTACACTAATGGGCACTACAATCCTGTTTTTCACGGGAAAAAAATACGACCTTGAAAACGACTGGGATATGGAAGTGGTTAAAGTTTCTGAAAGCTAGTTCTTTCAATTACACATTGGCTCAACCGTATATCCTTTTTTTCTGAGCAAGGCAATTACACCATTTGGTCCGGGCAAGTGCGCTGCACCTATAGCATGAAAAGTGGGTTGCTTTTTGGATATTTTAATTATTCTTTTGGCCATTACTACATTACGGTCGATAAGAAATGCCTGATTAAACTTGGCCGGCAGTGCAGTATCGGTAACCAACTCCAGCAGTGATTGTAAATCAGCCGCAAGATATGCCTCAATCATTTTATCCATTTCATTCTCCGGAGTATTGGCTTCCTCTATATGCTTAAAAATTAAATCGAGTTGCTCCTCAATGGTAATCTGATCGACTGCCGAAAACTGCTCGGTAGGTTTTTCAATTCCAAATGTGAGCATTCCCTGATCTCTTGCCCTGAGCAATAAATGCATATCCAAAGCCTCGCCCATATCCTTGGCCATTTCAGCCTGAATGAGCTGTGAATAAATGAAGAATGGTTTCATTTTTTCAAAGGCAAAGAGCCCCATTCCCACTTTTTCTGTCAATACCGAATCAAGAATATGCTCTTCGTTATCGTTCATATAATCTGAAACCTTACCTTTTTTGAGGAGCATGGCTTCAGCCAGATCATCTTTGTCAATCTCATCTAGCAGAAGTTCCATGGCATAGGCTTCGCAGGAGTTGAATGCATTATTGAATACCGAATCAAACTGAAATACTCTTTCATCTGTAATATGAATAGTACCAAACAGATAAGAAGGTTCCTTCAGGTTTTTTCCGGAAATTTTCCAAAGCAGGCAATTTTCTTCCTGTGTAAATACGTTAAGGGTTACAAAGAGCGAGAGAAAAAACAGAGATAAGCGCATAAAAATTAGTATTTTTCGGGTAAAATTAATACTTTTATCTTTGATTCAGTCTAATAAATGCAACCAATTGTAAACGCAGGCTGTCTATGCCAATAGAGAAGAACAAAGAACATATGTTATCAGACATCCAGCTGGTGAAAAAATGCCTTGCAGGAAAAGCTGATGCGCAGGAGCTATTGTACCGGCGTTATGCATCGCGTATGTTCGGAGTTTGCCTCAGATATGCTAAAAACAAAATGGAAGCAGAGGACATTATGCAGGAAGCATTTATCAAAGTGTACCAGAATCTGAAAAATTTCAGAGGAGACGGTTCTCTTGAGGGCTGGGTTCGCCGCATTATGGTCAACACTTCCATTAATTATTACAAATCCAATCTGAAATATTTGCAAACCATGGATATTGATGATGTAACTCATCAGGAAAGCTTTAGTGTGGACAGTGTCGACAATATCGGTTTAAAGACTTTGCTTGGATTAATACAAAAATTACCCGAAGGTTATCGCGTAGTATTTAATATGTATGTAATTGAAGGGTTCAGCCACAAGGAAATTGCAGAAGAACTGGGAATTAGTGAAAATACGTCAAAATCGCAGCTTTCAAGGGCGCGCAAAGCTCTTCAGGCTAAGATTGAAAAAATAAACGCTGTGTGTTATGAAAGAACAGCATGATAATGAACTTGATAAGCTTTTTGCCGAGAAGCTTGGTAATTTCAAAGCCGAGCCTCCCGACAAAGTTTGGCGAACTGTAGCAGCAGGTGTAATCACCGGGGCTGCCAGTACTGCAGTTTGGTCGACTGTGGCCAAGCCTATTATCTGGTCATTGTCGCTTGTGACCATGGTATTCGTAGTAACTACCAGCAATAATGAACCCAGGGAAAAATTATTTACCGATCAAAATACAATTACCCGCGAGCACATTGCCCACCTGCCCGCTCTGAGTACAGAAGAACTTGACATGGATAATCAATATGAAAAGCTTACACCTATTCATACTGATTATAACTTCGACATTATTATTCCTGAGCCTTCAGATCCTGCTGAGCCATTACTGGCTACCGCTATCGATGATCAGCCTGACGATAACAATACAATTAACACCAATGTTCTCATTAGTTCGAACACCCATGTTCAGGAAGATGTACCCTCCTTATTAAGAACCATTAATACAACCTATATTCCATTTAGTCCTGAAAAATTTACTCCGGCATTGATCGAAAGTGAATTTGAACTTTCACAGCCCGGAGATTATGTGCGAACTCCATGGTTATATTTATCTTATAATATGGGACCTGATGCTTTCGCTTTTAGTCAAAATGGAATTGACTTTAATTCATGGGGAACCAATTACGGGCTTGGAGTTAGTATGCATATGTCTGAATTCTATTTTCGCACCGGCCTGAATTTCCTGAATATTACACAGAAAAACTCTTATCAATATTCGCAAAACGAGTACCTGCAGGTTGGTGAGCACACTGTGGTTGATTCAATAAGTTTTGAGCTAATTGGCTACGATTCATTAAATAACCCAATCTGGGAGCCGGAATATTACACCAGTTCACAACCGCAGTATGATTCGGTTCCTGTAAACTATAATACTCATTCTCTGGATAAATACCGTTTCTTTGAAATACCAATGATGATTGGAATACAGAAAGACATAAAACGATTTACTTTATATGCCCAAACCGGTTTTACGTATACTTTCTCTCTGAATTCAAGTGAGTTAAGCCGCAATCATTTTGAAGAAACTTCAGGAATCCAGACTCAGGAATGGACTCCGCTAAGCGAGCAGCATCTTGATAATTTCTGGAGCTTCTCCCTTGCCATGGGTGCATATTATAATACCAATCGAAACCTTGCATTTGGTATTGAACCAACATACAGATATTATATTGATCCGTTTTTCAGTGGCCCCGGAATTGACCAGCATACCCCGGTAAGCTACGGATTCAGATTCAGATTACTCTACAAACTATAGACTTGAATGAAAAAAATTGTATTCATATTTAGCTTCAGCTTTCTTTTTGCAATTACCGTATTTGCACAAAAAGGAATCGGAGTGAATGGATTCATAACAGAAAGTGGAAGCGGGAATCCAGTTGGTGGTCAAAAAATCATAATCGCCATTGACTCAACAGTTTTTCCTTATGTGGTAAATCTTCATCATGTAATTTATTCACATCCCGATGGCAGTTTCTCCTTCTATGAGCCCAATGTTCCTTATTCATCTTTTCCATTGAAAGTATTGATTTATACTTATGATTGTGAATATCAGCGTACAGGCTACGAGGTAACTTATTATTACGATAATGTTATTGCAGATTCCATATTAATTGACGTTTGCACACAAAATTTCAATCCTGTTTCCATAGGTATAGACAGTAATAATACCAGTTGTCCAACATACATACATCTTGAGAATAACGGTGTTTCAAACTGGCCTCATATTTATGAAGAATTCACATGGAGTTCAAACGGAGAAATAATTGGTACCGGTAGTGAAATTGACTATTTCTTTGAAGAGCAGTACAACGATATCAGCCTTCATGCTATGCTTAAAGACTCTTTAACCGGTTTTGTCATCGATAGTCTTTCAACTTATTCATATGTGGATTTTCCACAATCATATTTCAATATTTTTGCTGGCAATGTATTATCAGGAACATGCCCTGTAGAAACAGGAACTGCAATATTGCTACGTCAGTGTAATAATAATTTTGAGCATATAGACACACTGAATTTTGACACACTGGGGTATTATTATTTTCAGGATATACCACGATGTAATTATTCGGTAAAAATCATCAATGCTACACAGCAGGGAACAAATATTTCGGTAATACCTACATATTTGAATGATAAATTACACTGGTCTCAATGTAGCCATGTTTTACTCACACAAGATGAATTTCAGCAGGACATAAATCTTTACACAGCACAAAACCTGTATGGGCCGGGTCATATCTCCGGATATATTACTCCACAACCAAATATGATTCATGATGTGATATTATACAACACATCAATGGAGCCTTTATTTTCTACTTCTGCTTCGGAGGATGGTGTATTTGAATTTTCTTATTTACCATTTGGCACCTACATTATTTATAGTGAAAGATACGGATATAACTCAATGTCCAACACAGTGAATATCAATCAGGATGAGCCAAACGCTGTAGTATATTTGCAGCAGGCCACAGGTATTTCTGAAACGGAGAATAATGTATTGTCTGTATTTCCAAACCCGGCTGATCGAATTCTATTTGTTGACGGAGATTTTGAAACTGTTGATATTTTTGACAGTAAAGGTTCAATTGTATATTCTGGAAATCATGCTGAAAGCGGAATTGACATCTCCGGATTTTCGAGTGGTGTATATATTGTTTGTGCCACCAGTGCTGACGGGACTCAGTATTTTTCAAAATTCCTGAAGAAATAATTTCGGGGAAATAAAACAAAAGCAGTAAATAGAATTGCCATTTTCTGCTATAGCTTCATAAATTTATTCCCGTTATATAAAAAAACCACGCAGATGCGTGGTTTCTAGATTTATTCAAGAATTTCGTAATGTCGGAACTGTGTGATATGAGCATAATCGACTTTAATGTGATAAACACCCGGCTCCCAACCTGTAATATCAACGGTTACCGGATTATCAGTAAGCTCATATTCGTTCATCATAATCTCTTCATATGATTTATAGATCAATAAATCATACACACCAGCCCTGTCGTCTTCAATTGTAATTGTAATCTTATTGCCGTCAGTCTCGATTTTAATTTCATCTTCAATTTCCAAGTCCAGCTGAGCATAAGAACCCAATACAAAAAACAGCATTATAATTGGCAAAAATAACCTCTTCATAACAAACAAATTTTAATTCAATTGCAAAAATAAGAAATTTCAAATTATGTATCAAATTTAATCGACATTAATTGTAATTATTTCCACTAAACACATATTGAATAGATTAATTTGGTTTTTATGTTTTATTATTAAACAAAATTCATTGTTAAATCGAACTATGATGCAACATTTTTTCCATATATTTGTCTATCCTGTGGATAGTAACCAAAACCAATCATAATGAGAAAACTTTTAGTAATCTGTTTCAGTTTACTGCTTTTTGCATTTGGCCAGTCATTTGCACAAAGTAATGTTAATCAGGCATCAGGAGAAATTGACATTCATACTGAAAGCCCGGTTGTTCACCCAACGCACATTTATTATCCGGTTTATTTTGACGTAAGTCCACCACTTAGAGATTTACCGGCTGAAGAAAACAAAGGGAAAATAAAAAGAACAACAGACAAAAGAACGCCGAAACACAAATTCACTACGCGCCCGGATGCTCCATACGGAGAGGATCCGATTCGTCAGAAAGGATTTGTTGCAAGCAAGGCTACACCTATTATTGTGGCAGATTTTGCAGGGCAAACAAACAACTCTTTCCCACCTGACTGCAATGGTGCTGTTGGTCCCAGCCATTTTTTCCAGTGCTATAATACGCAATACACTATTTACGATAAAACGGGAACCATAGTTGCCGGTCCTACTAATTTCAACACCTTATTTACCGGTGTTACCGGCGCAACATATAACGATGGTGATCCTATTATTTTATGGGACGAACAAGCGAGTCGCTGGTTTGCTGCCGAGTTTTCCATTTCAGGCTCAAACGATTATATGCTTATTGCTGTTTCACAAACAAGTGACCCTACAGGTTCATGGTATCGCTGGTCTTTTGACGTGGATGATACACCTGATTATATGAAGTTTGGCGTTACCGAAGATGCATACACTATGGCCACCAACACTTATGGCGGAGATGATGTTTACGCATTTGACCGTGCAACCATGCTTACCGGTGGTGCAAGCCCAACCATGATCGGATTTGACAACCCAAACAGACCTACAACAGGGTCTGGATTCCATTGTATTATGCCTGTAGATGTTGATGGAGCATATCCTCCTGCAGGAACACCCGAGATGTTCCTGACCATTAATGATGGAGCATGGGGAGGAAGCGACCAGTTATGGTATTATGAGCTTGATCCAAACTGGTCAACACCTTCGGCTTCTACTTTTGCACGTGTTCAGCAAATTAGTGTTTCAGCTTTTGATGCAGTATTTGGCAGCAACTGGAATGATTTAACACAACCGGGAACCAGCCAGAAACTTGATGCATTGAGTGAAATGCTCATGTATGGAGTAAAATACAGAAACTTTGGAACTTCAGAACATATTGTTTGTTCACATGCTGTTGATGTAGGTAGTTCTCAAGCCGGTGTTCGCTGGTATGAGCTTACCAAATCAGGCAGCACATGGTCCGTTCGTCAGAGTGGCACTTATGCTCCTGACGGAAACAGCCGCTGGAATTCTAGTATTGCAATGAATGGAAACAAAGAAATTGGACTCTCCTACTCAGTAATGGGATCATCCAAATACCCAAGTCTTGCATTCACAGGACAATCTTCAGCGGAATATGGCAATGCCAACGGAGTCATGGATGTTACTGAAACCGAATATGCAACTGGTTCAACGTATCAAAGTTATGCAAACCGCTGGGGTGATTACGCCCAGATGAGTGTTGATCCGACCGATGATAATACCTTCTGGTATACAAGTGAGTACATGATCAACTCAAACCATCAAACTAAAAACACAAGGGTTATTGCATTCAAATTCCAGAATGATGACAACCCTCAGAACCTTACAGCAACAGCCGTTGCCTACGATCAGATTGACCTGAGCTGGGCTCTTAACAGCGGCAGTGACCCGGTACTTGTTGCTTGGTCTCCTACAGGAACATTCGGAACACCGGTTAATGGCACAGCTTATTCTCCCGGAAACACTATCCCCGGTGGAGGTACTGTTTTGGTATATGGCACATCAACATCATACAACCATACCGGCCTGACAGCCAATACTACTTATTACTATAAAGCCTGGAGTAATACCGGTTCATATACCTGGACAAGTGGAGTTACAGCGAATGCTACAACTCCCGGAGCTCCGGTAAATTCATATCCGTTTACCTGGGATTTCGAATCCAGCACTAATTATACAACAGACTTCTCACCATGGACAACTGTTGATGCAGACGGACAAACAACTTTCCAAAGTGGTGATGTGGACTTCACCGGTGAAGGAACTGCATTTGCATGGATGTGTATGAACCCAACCGATTGCGGATGGGATGTTGCACAGGGTGATATAGCTCATGGCGGAACCCGTTGCGGAATGGCTATTTGCCCTTCAGACGGCACAACTGCCAGTGCCGACTGGTTTATTTCACCTCAGTTACAACTGGGAACAAGTTCAAGCTTCTCACTTTGGGTACTTTCTCCAAAACCGGGATCATGGGGTAATGATGATTATGAAGTATATGTATCTACAACAGATAATCAGCCGGCAAGTTTCACGGCCATATCAAGCACAGTTGCTGCTCCTGCCACTTGGACACAGCATACTTATAGTTTGGCAGCATATGATAATCAAACCATTTATCTGGCCATTAAGCACGTGTCAACTGATATGTTTATGTTGTGGATCGATGACATGGAAATTACGTCTACAGTTACCGGAGGTAATGCAGCTACTATTTCAACTCACCCAAGTTCTACCAGTGCCTGCCTGGGAACCGGAGCAAGTTTCACTGTGAGTGCCAGTGGTGATCCAACAATTACATATCAATGGCAGAAAAACAGCACAAATATTAGCGGAGCAACAAGTTCTTCTTACAATATTGCTTCTGTTGCAGCCGGAGATGCAGGCGATTACAGATGTATTGTAACAAATTCTTATGGTTCAGACACCAGTAATGTAGCTACGCTTACTGTTAGTACTGCGCCAACAGTTACCACAAATCCGGTTTCAGCAACACAGTGTGAAGGAACAAATGTTACATTCACTGTTGCAGCATCAGGTTCTGCTACACTTTCTTATCAGTGGCAAAAGAATGGCTCAAACATTACCGGTGCGACTTCAAACAGCCATACTATTGTGGGCATTTCTACCGGAGATGCAGGAAATTATTCCTGCATTGTAAGCAACACTTGTGGGACAGATCCTTCAACAGCAGCTGTGCTTACCGTAAATGCCAGTACTTCAATTACGACACAACCTGTCAGCCTAAATGCGAATGTGGGTGACAATGTTTCATTCAGCGTTGTAGCTGTTGGAACAGGTCTAACTTATCAGTGGTATAAAGACAGTTCACCATTGTCAGATGGCGGAAGTATTTCAGGAGCGACTACATCAACTCTGAATATCACTAATGTTCAGGCTTCTGATTACGGTTCATACACCTGTGCTGTTACAGGTACATGCGGCAATGAAACCAGTAGCCCGGCTATACTCACAGTACTTACCGTTATCAATGATATTTCCGAGAATCAGTTGCCGGTTTATCCAAATCCTTCCGATGGTAAATTCTTTGTTGATTTTGGACCTGATGCCTTAAGCGGCAAAATGTACATCATTGATGAAAGCGGAAGAATTGTAATGTACAGAGTAATTGAAGAAGAAAACACCATTATGATTGATCTAAGTAATCGCGCACAGGGATATTATTTCCTGAAACTAGATACTGAAGATCAGACTTACTATTCACGTTTGGTTCTTAAATAAGAATCAAAAATCCAATTAACGGTCATTTGCAAAACAAATGGCCGTTTTTTATTGCTTATTGTTTTCTTTTCCGGCAAGCATTCCGCATGCAGCTTCAATATCCTGTCCGCGTGAGTTTCTAATTGTACAAGTAATATGTTGAAGCTCCAGCTCTTTCCTGAATTGTTCCATAATATAATTCTCGGGACTTTGTAAAGGCAAGGTCGGAACCGGATTATAGGGAATTAGATTTACCCTGACATTGAGCCCGCGGAGCAATTCACCCATTGCACGTGCATGCTTATAAGAGTGGTTTTTACCCTTAAATATGATATACTCAAATGTGAGCCGTCGGTGCTGAGTAAACTTGTGTTTACGTAATACTTTAATAATATCTTCCAGGGGAAATGATTTTTGCGCCGGAATGAGTTCTTCCCGCTCTTCCGGGAACGGACTGTGCAAACTAATGGCAATACTCACATTCGATCTTTCCAGAAATTCATTAAGCTTTGAAGGTATGCCAATTGTAGAAATAGTGATGCGACCCGGACTCATGGCTTTACCCCAGTCGGAAGTCAGAACCTCAATGCTGTTCAGCACTGCATCCATATTATCAAGAGGTTCCCCCATACCCATATATACGATATTGGAAATATCTTCATGCTCATCAATCGAAAATAATTGTTCCAGAATTTCTCCTGAGCTGAGTTGTCCATGAAATCCTCCGGCTCCGGTTGCGCAGAAAGAGCAATTGAATTTACAGCCGCTTTGCGATGATACACATACCGTAATACGTTTCTCTCCCGGAATCATGGCCGTTTCAGTATAACCGGCTTTGAAAGGAAAGAGATATTTGCGTGTTCCGTCTGTTGA
>PKSX01000196.1 GCA_002869435.1 Marinilabiliales bacterium
CTTATTTGTACCAAAGTTTAAAATATGTGCAAAGCCGTCGGGCCACCGCTTGTCGGCGGGTATAAGGTTCATCCATTTCAGCTGGCAATCGGCGGTCATGGCCCACAGGGCAGGGGAGCCGTCGGTGTTTTCGCCAATGCAGTAGAGTATTTTATCGTCGTCGCAGCAAATATCGTATATATCTTCAAACTCCAGATTATCGGGTTTCTTGTCCATTTGCGCACGCCAGGCAAAATACCATGGCCTTATTTTTTCGGAAGGGTTAAGGCGGTACCAAATGCCGTCGGGCAGCATCATGTCGGTGTCGCAATGCTGGCAGTTTACCAGGCGTTTGGAGCCGTCGGCCTCAATAGACGCCCCGCAATTGGTGCAGCTTATTTCTGCCGGGTGGCGGGTATAGGTATCATCTTTTTCCTCTTCTACCTGGTAGGGGTCTTCGTTAATGAAATAGTTAAAACCCTTTTTACCCATAGATGCGGGTACTTTGCGGGTGAACACATGGGTGCCGCAGGCATCGCAGGTGAGTTTTTCGCCCTCGTGAAAGGCAATGGGTTCTTTGCATTCGGGGCAGTGCAGGTCGGTCTTTCTGAAGGATATGCGCACGGTGCCGGTGTTGGCATCGTCGATAGAGGTGCTGCGCGCTTCGCCACGGCTCATTTCGCCGGCGGTATTGGAAATTTCGTCCAGCAGCATGGTCCACAGCTCGTTCGGAAAGCGGGTAAGCCCCTTGCACCCGGGACACCAGAATTTATTTACCGCCGAGTTTATGGCAATGGCATCGCCACAATGCACACAGCGGGTGGTAATCTCCAGCAAAATGCCGGTCATGTTTGTACTCATCTTGGATGGGCTTTGGTGCTTTCAAATATACGAAAAAGGGTGGGATGGTTTTTATCCATATAATTATAAAAATGTAGAGACAACGCATGCGTTGTCTCTTTACATGTATTGCAACGTTCAACGTTGCAGCGAGACAAGGCATGCCTTGTCTCTACAATTACGATAAATGAACACAGATGTGGAATGCACCGCGTAACGCCGTTGCTCGTATATCAATACGAATCGAGACGTATGCAATACGTCTCTCCGCAGATAACAGTAGAGACGAATAGCATTCGTCTCATAACCCAAATGCACTGCATGCCAAAAACGGAAGCCTGCCCGGCTTTGAGGGCATAAAAAATTTAATAGGTGCTTGTTCGCAAAAAATCAATACCTGTAATACTCCATACTTCTTATACAGAGTTTTGATATGTCGATATTCGGGTCGTCGGTGCTATATCCGGGGTCTATTTCCTGATAATTATGCAGGTATAAATAATCGGGGGCAAATTTATCGGTGGTTTCTTCGTCAATGAATCCAACCCAGAACCTGTAATTCTGAAATTCCTTACGCAAATAGCCCTGCTGAACCAGCCCCAAAGAGCCCTGATGGCTCAGGCTAAATGCCATACCCAAAAACACTATCGGCTGTCCGTTCAGTTCCAGAAATTCACTCAGGGGCATGCCCGAGTGTAAGCCGTATTTATAGGTGTACGGCGCGCCACCCGGTTTCAGTACACGGTCATCTCTTGAAATATAGTTGCGGCTTATGCTTTCTATCTCATTGGTGCTGTCGTTTACATAGCGCCAGTAAATGACAATCTGATCTTCATATCCGTCATATACATGGCTCACCGGTACATCAAAAGCCGGCCCCCAATCTTCCTCGGCAAAGGTAACGATGCTCTTGCCAAAATACCTTTCCACCTCTTCATGGGTTCTGAACTTCGCAAAATCTTCTATATAGCGCACGCCGTAATAGTTCTTCTCGCAGGTATCGTTCCAGTGGGCCACTATGTCAACAGGCTCCTCTGTGATGGAGGTATCGGCCGGTGCATCATTTTTCGTTTCTTGGGCAGTGCTGTCTTGGGTACTGCTTTGGTCGGGGTCTTTGCTTTGCCCGCATGCAATAATAAATAACAATAAAGGTATTAATGCTAATGGCTTCATAATGAATGATATTTGAAGTAAATATACAATAAGAAAGATTAGAAATTGCCAGGTGACATTAACCCTAGCTGTATAACAGCCTTTTTAGCCTTCATGGGTTTGAAAAAACAAATATTGCGCAATTCCTGCTCATTAATAATCAACTCAATTCCCTGTTCTAGAAAGAATATAAGAGTGTTTTCCCCTTCATCAACTTTATAATGGTATTTACCTCCCAGTACCGATACCACTTTATTCAAATTATCATAAAAATGCACATCGTTATTCAAACTGATCTTATCTGTAATATCTTCATCGTGCAGATAGCTTGAAAGATTCACATAAACCGCTTTTTTCTTTTTTACATACACTTTCCATATGGCGTATTTATTATCGCCAAACATATACACTTCATCAAAACCGATATAGAAGGGCAGGCTTTTTTGTATATCGTAGCCCCCGTTTTCCCATGACTCTTTTTCATCTTCAAAGCTTATAATTTCTTCGGGGCTGCCCAATACTTTAACGATATCGTCGATATGCATTTTAATTTTAACATCGTCGAAACCCTTTCCGGGAATAATGTTGTACTGTGCGGTAGCACTAAAGCCAAATAGCCCGAGGCATAATAAAAGCAAAACACTTTTTCTCATCATAGCAATGGTTTTCAGTAATGATCAAATATACGAAATTCATCGCTTGTTTCAATCATTTACGAAATCTTGATAAAAAATCAGTGTATGTCAGTGCTTCAGTCAGTGTCACTTGTGCTGAGCTCCTGTCCTGAGCCTGCCGAAGGGTGTCGAAGCATCAGTGTCCCATCTTCAGCAAAAACCCCAGGTACTACTAGTCCTAATTAGCACATTAACCAATTAGCACATTGATTAATCAGAACTTATCACGCCTTGGTGTGCACATGATCAGTAAATCACATAATATCGTTACATTTGCTCACACTCCATAATTTAGAAGATATGAACATACTCCGTATTATAGGCTACCTCTGTTATGTTGTAGCAATTATACTTATTGTGATAATC
>PKSX01000045.1 GCA_002869435.1 Marinilabiliales bacterium
CAACCTATTGTTGCCATGTTTGGCTTCGGGCTGGCATTTGCCGTACCGTTTACACTTTTTGCCCTTTTCCCGAGATGGTTAGGCAATTTGCCAAAATCAGGTGGCTGGATGAATACTTTGAAAGTTGTTCTCGGATTCATTGAAGTTGCTCTTGGATTGAAATTCTTAAGTGTTGCTGACATGGCCTATGGTTGGCACCTGCTTGATCGTCAGATATATCTTGCTTTATGGATTGTTATCTTTTCGCTGCTTGGGATATATCTCCTTGGCAAACTCAAATTCAAGCACGATGGTGACGAAAAACACATTGGAGTTCCTAAGCTTATGCTTGCAATAATATCACTTTCATTTGCCGTTTATATGTTGCCGGGCATGTTTGGAGCACCGCTTAAGATGCTATCTGGTTTCCTTCCACCACAAACCACAAATGAGTTTGATATTAGAGAAATAGTTCGTGATGAAATTAAGGTAAGTCAGTTTGCCGGAGGCAATACTGAGAGCCACATTTGTACAACAACACCTAAGTATTCTGAGGATCTTGAACTACCGCATGGGCTCGAGGGTTATTTTGATCTTGAAGAAGGATTAGCTTGTGCTAAAGAAATGAAAATGCCTGTATTCATTGATTTCACAGGAAAGGGTTGCGTTAACTGCCGAAAAATGGAAGACAATGTTTGGGTGGAACCCGAAGTTCTAAAACGCCTGAGAAATGACTACATCATAGTTTCATTATATACTGACTACAGGCATGCATTACCTGAAGAAGAATGGGTATCAGCTGAGGTTTCATATAATGGAAAAGTCATTAAAGACTATGGAAAAAAGAATCAGGATATTCAGATTCGTAATTATGGACAGAACTCACAACCACAATATGTTTTACTTGACTATGATGGCACAAAGCTGATCAACGAAACCAAAGCATATGACGCAGATGTTGATGATTTTGTTCGATTCCTTGATGAAGGTCTGGCAGAATTCAAAAAACGAGAAGCTGAAAGAAACAAATAGTACCAAAAAAAACCCGGCAGCGAACTGTCGGGTTTTTCTTTTTTATATGGTATATGTTTTACTGTCTAACAAAAGTTCCGCTGAAAAAGAATTCACCGGCTGCTTCTACAAAATATAATCCGGCACTTAAAGCAGAAATATCAATTAATGCAATTGCACCAGAGCTTTGCTGAATAACCAATGCTCCATTTCTGTCAAATATTCTGAACTCATAATCACCGGGAACCGGAAGTTCAATCTGAAGTTCATTATCAGCGGGATTTGGAAACAGAAGCATCCCCTGCTCAATTTGCTCTTCTTCAACCGATAGAATGTAGTCGTATTCAATAACATAATAGCAGAGACTACCAGTTTGAATATCGTTCCACTCACCTGTATCTCCCAGATTAGTTGTTCCTGAAGGCCATCCTGTGAGCCCTATTGCTCCACAGTCTTGAGCACCGCCAAAATCATCCGGCTCATTAGGGGTTCCTGCACCGGTGCCACCCCAATATGTAAATGCTCCACCAGAAGGAGACCCGTTATTTGCCCCATTTGCACCTTCTCCATTCCAAAAATTCACGCCAAGTCCATTATTATCACCATCCCAAATCCAGGTACCTTCTTGTGCAGCATCTGTCGCACCAATCCAAACATATGCTATACCTCCACCATTTGAAATAGATGTATATGTTGGAGATACAGCCGCTCCATTTATTATGGCATCATAGATAGTATCCTGCTCTGCCTGAGATGAAATATCGACCAGATATCCTCCTCTTTGCACAGCACAAGTAGCTGCATTAATCCAAGTTACTTCTTCTCTGACCACTTCATAAGAGTGACCGGCATAATCAAAACGATAAATATTGGTGTCATTGGCACACTGTGAAAACAAACTGATAGCAGCAATGATAAGAACTAGTGAAAGGAATACTTTCTTCATTTTTTCGAAATTTTGCCGCTAAATTATCAAATGTGTCGACAGGAAAATAAAAACTTATCACAAGTTATCAATACTTATTTGTTTGTATCAGTTTCTCAATCCAGTTTTCAGGTTGTTGATAACTATGATTGCATATAGCATTAAACAAATCGGTGGGATTATTTCCGACAACCAAAGCCTTCAAATGATCACTTTTCAGAAAGCGTTCCTTCACAGAGTGCGAAAGAAACTCTAAAACAGAATTGAAATACCCATTTGTGTTCAGCAAGGCCACAGGCTTCGTCATCAATCCAAGCTGTACAGCGGTAAGCACTTCAAATAATTCATCCAGAGTGCCAAAACCACCGGGCAATGCAATAAAGGCATCGGAGCGATCCATCAAAATGGATTTTCTTTCGGCCATGTCTCTTACAAGAACCAGTTCCGAAAGGTCACGCCTTACAACCTCTTTGGCATCGAGAAATTCGGGAACTACTCCGGTGATTCTACCACCTCCCGCCAAAATCTCCTCAGCAAGGATTCCCATCAGACCAACACTTCCTGCACCGTAAAGTACATGAATATCGTTCTTTAAGAACTCTGCAGCAAGGGTCCTCGTTGCCAGTGTATATTGCTCATTTTCTCCGGCAGAGGAACCACAGAAAACACAAATATTCTTTATTGGATTTTGCATGCAGCAAAGTTAACACTTGGATGCGAGTGGTGCAAATGAATAAACAATCTGAAAACCATGAATTACTTCGAAAAGTTCAAACCACATGACAAATCTTAACAACGGTGGTTGAGCGGAGTCGAAACCACATGATAAAATATTGTATGGCTCATTTCGACTACCCTTCGACTACGCTCAGGACAGGCGCTCAATGACCCCAAAAATACAATTACACAGAAAGAAGTAATTTTGCAATATAAACAAACGACAATGAACAGCCTTTATCCACTTAAATTTAAACCTCAGTTTTTGGAAAAGATATGGGGTGGAACCAAACTGCTGAAAACATATCATATGGAAGATGAGTTTGAGAACATAGGCGAGGTTTGGCTATTGAGTGCTGTAAAAGGCCAGGAGAGC
>PKSX01000113.1 GCA_002869435.1 Marinilabiliales bacterium
CATTGATAAAGAAACAAATTACCCAATCAGGATCATTTCAGAATCGTATTCAGCCGATAATCCGGATCAAAAGGTTTTTCTCGATCAGAAATACTATGACCTTAAGTTCAACATTGAAATTGATGAGCAGATTCAATTCAATACCACCGATGAATCATTGACCGGATTTGAGAAAATTGAAATGAAGCCACAACATTAGTTTATATGATTATTTCTCATCTGGTCTATCAGCAGAAATATCTGTCAGTATAAAAAAAGAACATAATAAAAGCATATAGATATTTATTTTCATTACATTTGCTTTATATCAAAGAATGAATAATCAATACCATGTAGATTTTCAGATATTGGTTTTCCTATAATAAAGAACATCATGAAAAATATTATCTCAATTCTGGCAGCAATAGTTGGTTTAACTATTTGTACTACAACTTCAAAAGCCCAAATACCGGATTTTGAATGGGCAAAGCAAATGGGAGGAAGCAGCTACGATATTGGATATTCTATAAATACAGATGCAGATGGCAATATTTATACTACCGGTCGATTTTCAGGAACTGTAGATTTTGATCCGGGAACAGGAGATTCAAGTTTAACTTCTGCCGGAGGCACTGATATTTTTGTTCAAAAATTGGATGTAAATGGTGATTTTGTTTGGGTTAGACAAATGAGTGGCACAGGTAATGGCACCGGATATGATATTACAATAGACCATAATGGTAATATACTCCTCACCGGTTTTTTTGATGGCACCATAGATTTTGATCCCGGAGCTGGAACAAGTAATTTTACAACCGTAGCTTATGATGACATATTCGTTGAAAAACTTAATTCCAATGGTGATTTTATGTGGGCGAAGCATATGGGCAGCACAAGCTATGATTATGGCCAAAGCATTGCCACAGACATCAATGGCAATGTATATACTACAGGCAATTTTCGAAACACCATTGATTTTGATCCGGGGACAGGAACCAATAACTTAACGACAGCCGGAAGTAATGATATATTCATCCAAAAATTGGATAGTAACGGCAATTTTGTTTGGGTAAAACAAATAGGTTCCACAAGCAGTGATATTGCATACTCCATTACAACTGATGCATATGGTGCATTGTATACAACAGGCAATTTTCAGTTAACTGTTGATTTTGATCCCGGAGCAGGTATCAGCAACTTAACAGAAATAGGAATGGGTGATGTTTTTATTCTTAAATTAGATACCAGCGGATCTTTAATTTGGGTAAGGCAAATGGGGGGAAGCAGCAGTGAATCAGGAATGGCGATATCAACTGACAATATGGGTAATGTATTGACAACTGGCACATTCAGAGGAACTGTTGATTTTGATCCCGGAGCAGGAAACCTAGATCTTACATCAGCCGGTCTTAGTGATATTTTCATTCAAAAACTGGACAGTAGTGGCGGTTTTCTTTGGGCCAAGCAGATGGGTGGAACAGATAATGATTTTACAAGTGACATTACTACAGATAATGATAATAATGTTTTCACAATTGGTCACTTTAACGGACATGGAGACTTTAATCCCGACACTGGAACTACAATACTTTATTCTGCCGGATACACCGACATTTTCGTACAAAAATTAGATAGCAATGGAAATTTCGTTTGGGTAGAAAAAATGGGATCAACAGATTCTGATAATGGTAATTCCATCACTATTGATGATTATAACAATGTATTTTCTACTGGTTTTTTTAATGGCATAGTAGATTTTGATCCGGATACCGGAACCACCAATTTAACATCTGCTGGAAGCATTGACATTTTCATCCAAAAACTAAGTCAATGTTCAACCACATTCGGTGTAGATACTATTGTAGCTTGCGATTCCATTAACTGGATTGATGGAATCACCTATTACAGCTCAAATACTACAGCTAAAGACACCATTATTAATGTTGGAGGATGCGATTCAATTGTTACTTTAAACCTAACAATCAATAGCGTTTCTGACATAAGTACTACGTTAACTGGCTTAACAATAACTGCAAATAATAGTTCCGCCACTTACGCATGGCTAGATTGTGATAACAGCTACAGTGTAATTGCCGGAGAAACAAATCAGTCGTTTACAGCTACTGCCAATGGGAATTATGCTGTTGAACTAACAGAAAATGGTTGCGTTGACACATCTGCTTGTGTTAATATTAATTCTGTTGGATTGGAAGGATTAAATACTGCAGAAAAGATCAGAGTTTATCCAAACCCTGCGGGACAATATATTACGGTTGAATTTGCTACTTTGCAAGAATCAGCTACAATAAAAATCTTATCAATATTAGGACAAGAAATACTCAATAAGGAAATTCACAATGCTAAAATCAGTCAAATTGAGTTAAATCAGCCCTTTGGAATATATTTCCTTGAGGTATCAGATTATCAAGGGAATAAGACTACTTTGAAAATTGTAAAGGAATAAAACTTTTGACGATAGAGTATTTGATTGAAGGAAAAATCCAAAAGTAATGTGATACCCACTCAACTTTAAGAGAAAAAGAAGTTTATAGCAGGATGTACAGAAGCAAATCAGCTCATGTTTCATGACATGCAGCATTCGTGACGATGAAACATGGATTTTGCTTTCACAACTTGGGTTTGTCGGCTATTTTTCGTAATTTCGGTCTTGTAAATTTGACTAGTTTTTCGTCGGCAGACGATATTGAAAGTTTCATTGAATCTAATTCATGAACAAAAAAAACAATATTAGAAATAAGAGCATAATTCTCTTTCTCCTTTTGTTTATGCTGGTATTCACCTCATGGAAAAAAGACAAGACCGCTATTGAAATACTTCAAAACACCATAAACGCCATTGATTCTGTTGAAACAATCTATTATAAGCAGGATATGTGCAGAACAAATCCGCAAAACCTGAATGACACAATTTTCAGATACAGGGAAATGTATTTTAAAAGACTAATTACTGATTCAATCGTAGGTGTGCAGGGACATTGGTATATGTATATTGACGATAAGGAAAAC
>PKSX01000172.1 GCA_002869435.1 Marinilabiliales bacterium
CAGTACATTTCTAAAGAATCTCTTGCTCAGCAGGGCGGTTATGCAATGACCAATAAAGGTCCTCAGCATGATGAAGCATGGCTGATCTTTATGGATATGGTAAATAACCAGATTCCGACCTTTGAAGACAAAGCTGAAGCACTATATTATTTCCCGATGTTCCGTACTTGGTTCGGTCTTCAGGGGCTTTGTAAACTTCCGTGGAACGATGTTGAGCCGGAAGATAATCATCTCCAGGATGAACCTGCAAAAGTTCCCGAACACGTAGATAATTATGTAACCATATACAAAGCGGTTACCGGAAAAGATTTCTCAAAAGAGGAAATGATTACTCAGAGTGAGCGTGTTTATCAGTTCCAGCGTATTTTTAATATTCGTATGGGTAAAGGACTTCGTGCACATGATGCACAACCTTATCGTGCAGCAGGCCCTGTAACAAAAGAAGAATACGAAAGCCGTATGGAGCGTTATGACAAGCAGCTGAAGGAAATCCTTGGTCTCGATCCTGAGAACATGAGTATAGAAGAGAAAATGGCCAAAACACGCGAGTATCGTGAGGCACAGTACGAAAAACTTCTTGACTCAGTATATGCACGTCGCGGTTGGAATCCTAATGGTGTTCCTACTATTGAGCGCATAAAGTCTCTTGGAATGGATCTTCCCGAGGTTATGGAAGTGATTACTCCTTTGCAATAAGCAATAATCACATATAAATAGAAAAAGCCCTCAAAGTGTTGAGGGCTTTATTTTTTAGGATAGGACCAGGAGAGGGTTAAGCAAAAAGCATGGCGCCGTAGACAGCGGCAGCCATGAGGGTCAGATAAACGACCCACAGGAAAGTTTCTTTTATTGTGTTCATGGCTGAATATTTTTTATTGTTAGACATCGGTGTTAATTTTTCTGTTTGAATTCTGTATCTAATATAGTTAAAACATGCACCTTTTTCAATACATCATCAGGGAAAGGTAAGTTTCGATCAGTTTATGGTTTGGGCATAAAAAAAGCTCCTTTTCAGGAGCCGGGATATTATATAGGGAAACCGCCCGGATGCGCGATCCGGACGGTGTGATGGCCTTTAAGCGAATAGCATAGTTATGAGAATAAGGCCACTGATAAAAACGAAGTATAATCCCCAGAGTAAACTTTCTTTTATTGCTTTCATGGCTTTTAATTTTTTTGGTTTGTAATCACATACCATAAAACAAATGGCGTGCCAAAAATTCTTCAGCATAAAAAAAGCACGATGAAATTCACCGTGCTTTGTAGTATCTATGAGGTTTCTGCCTATTGAAGGAAGAAACGTTTTGTTTCGTGTTTTTCTTTTCCAACAAGGTTGAACAGATAGGTAGCATCCATAACAGGAACAATATCCAATACGATGTGATTCATTCCTTCTGAACTGGTCATGGTTCTGTTCCAGATCAAACGACCACGTACATCATAAAGCTGCATAATGAGGTCTTCACCATATTCGGTATAGAATGTTACATGAATCTGGTGTTCATAATCGCTGTATATATTCATGTCAAACGGGGCCTGTGAAATATTTGACTGGTCACAGCGAACATCAACCATGCCGGCTTCAACACTGGTTCCATCAAAGTCGGTTTGAATAAGTCTGTAATAGTTTATGCCATCCGGAGCATTTTCATCAGTATAGCTGTAATAAAGAGGAGTAGTTGAGTTTCCGGCACCACTTATTGTAGTAACCTCTACCCAGTTTATGGCATCGGTAGAACGCTCGAGGGTAAAATAATCATTATTGGTTTCACTGGCAGTAACCCATTCAATTAATGGAAACTGATCATCAGTACAAGATGCACGAAGTTCCGCCAGTTCAATGGGCAATGGATTAGTGAGATCCACCAAAACCCATGTGAAGAAGTTGCCACTGCCTGCATTAATGCTATTTACCTGATTTACAGGGGAATTATTAACCCCTAGTAGCGGAATAGCAAGGTTCCATCCGGGATTCCATTGAGCGGCATCCCAGTATTGGGCAAGTAAGTTGCTTTCAGTGATTGTATTTAATCCCTGAGTATGTTCGATATCACGATAAGTAACGGTAAGATTGCTCGTTGGATCCGTGGCCCAGTTAACTTTTCTCAATACCCAAAATCTGTCGTTTGCATAATAACTTCTGTCAACGCAGCCGGGTAGATAACATGCATCCATATTTGTTACTGCGGGAGGTACAGTTGGATATGTGGTGTTATCATCGGGTGTTGCATATGTTGAAGCTACAAGCGTTCCTAATGCAGAACCCGCCGCGGTAATGTTGTACGTAAATGGTATTTGTGAACCTATGGCTACGCCAAATGGAATAACATAAGAACCTGTACCATTATCAATATGCCATGCTACTCTGTTGTATTCGCCTTCACTGTTGATAATGCCGGTTCCTGTTCCACTGGTGATAATACCGGCCTGGTTGGTCTGATCAACACTGAGAACAGCACCATTGGTAATGTTTACGACAACAGCATCATTCAGGATAAGTGCATTGTTTTGGGCAAAAACACCTATGCTGATTACACTGACAATTAAAATTAAAAAGGCCCTCATAATGTTTATATTTATTTATTCATATTGTTCTGAACGTTGTTGTTTGCATCTGATGGAGTATAATTTGCGTCTTTTCCGGGAATTACTTGGTTGTTTGTTCCATCAGTATTAACTGACTTTTGATCAGTGTTATTATTGAGTTCCAAGGAGTTTTCTTCTTTTTGTTTTCTCGGAATAAATCCAGGTGCACTTGGGAAACGGATGGTAGAATAAGTAGAGTTTAGTGTACCATCTTCTTTATAATCATCAGCTCTGTTTGCAACTACTGTATATGAGAACTGCACATTGCTACTACCATTATTTAATTCAATAACATCAAAACCATTAATGGTTTTGTTTGTAACATAAACCCCATTACAGTTTCCTTCTAACTGGACAAATATTTTGATTGGATGGTCTTCATCAGTATATATGTTTTTTGAGAAAATCGGATCGAGTTCAATGTGAGCTTTTCCATTTACCAATTGGCCTGTTCCGTAATCCTGAAAAAGGACTTCAGGAGCTTCTGTACAGAACATGGTTACAGGTTGATCATTAAGATCTTTTACAACTGTTGATTTTACACCATTTGACAAGATACCATAGTTAGTTGGAGGAGGTCCATTACTGGTAGCAATATATGAATATACAGTGCCAGTGGTTCCTTGTTCAAAATAACCACCTGAATTAAGATATGAAGTACTAATACTCACCCCATAAACTCCTGTGTATTGGCCAGTGAATGCACCACCAGAACCATTGGTAAGTGTGTATATATTTGCTCCATTATTACCAACACCGACTATTCCATTACCGGTTGCACCAGTGGCTTTTCCATAAACTCCATCGTTACCGTTAAATGCACCACCAGAACCATTGGTTAAAGTATTGACAGCAGCACCGCTATTTCCAATGCCAATAACACCAGTTCCTGATGCATCTGTAGAATAAGAAAATGAGCCTGCATCACCTGTGAATGCACCACCTGTACCACTAGTGAGGTATATGCCACCTACATTATTTCCAGCTCCGAGAACACCTGTTCCGGAAGGGTCTTCATTAATACCTTCAACACCAAAACCTGTTGCAAAATCAACACTGCCATATACACCAACACTTCCTCCCCAGCCTTGAACACCATGGCCATCTGCACTACCATAAACACCAACATAGTCGGAAGTACCAGCAACACCATAGTTTGAACCAGTACCACCTGTTACATCGCCTCTTACACCAAAATAAACGTCAGCACCTGTGGGAGCAACTGTTCCATAAACACCTACGTAGCCACCGGAGAAATATCCTCCAAAACCATAATAATCAGAAACATCACAAGCTCCATAAACACCTGCATTGTCAGCAGCAGTTTCTAGAGCAAAAAACTGACCACCATCTCCGTCAGCAGAGATTCCAAGAACTCCCCTGTAATCTCCAATTCCAAATACACCACTGGTATCACTGATACCCAGGACACCAAAAGATAATCCTTGTCCGTCTACACCTCCATATCCGCCATATGCACTAAACACAGCACTATTTGCAGGTGCAACATCATGTGCCACTATATAGCCGGTAGAAAGCATTCGCATCCATTCGGTGTTATTGGTTCTGAAAACCAGATCCTGAGCATCTGTAGTTCCCAGAAAATTTGTTGCAGGACTGGTACCTGCATTACCCAACAAACGCCAGTCATCACTTTGGGCGCCTGTGAAAAAACGCTCCCATTTTGCACCATCCCAGTAATAATAACCTGGTACTACATTATTGGGTGAGACCCCAGCTGTGGCTGTGTTATACACCAAGAGACTTGTTGCAGGTGCTGCAATAGTAGCAACATCCAATATGCTCGTTAAAGCTACTCTTGGAATTAAGACTCCTTTGTTCGTTGCACGAACTTCAAACATGGACGAGGCATCCGGTGTTATGGCTGCATTAGAAACTCCAACACTCTGTGCACTCGTGTGTATCGGGGTATATAAAATACCCACCATCATCAAAATTGAAAATAAACCCCACTTCATAACTCAATTTTTTTAGTTTGACTAAATTTCTAGCCAAAAGTTAATTAAAAACGCGTAAAAATACATATTATTAATGGATTTGTCAAATATTTGCCTAATTATTAAGAAATTATTGTCTTATTCATATATCAAAATAAAGAGTTTCATCGATGTTTTGTTAATTGCTATTTGCATTAATGTATAATTTATGTTATAAAAAAAGCGGGGTACTACCCCGCTTAACTTATGTTAAAGAGTATGTTATTTGGCTAATGAGTTCTTGTTAAGCGGAACATGATCGGCATATTTCCCGTTTCCGAGTTTAACTTTTCCGGCATTTGGTCCGGCAGGGATAACATCACCAATTTCAACAAAGTCTTCAGGGTTATAATTATATACTTTCCAATCAGGTTCCCATCGATACACATTATTTCTGTCAGGTTGGTTATCAGCTTTGGCAGCTTCCGGGTCATTTTCTGGTTTCAGATATGCAGGACCAGGTGCTTGAGGAAAGCGCCCTTCACCATAGTTGGTTTTGGGTTTTGCTACGATCTGGAAGTCAATCTCTCCACTGTTTGTACCGCCATTCATTTCCACAATATCAAATCCGGTTGCAGATTTATTGATTACCGCCACCCCATTGCAATATGGCATATTCGGCTGGCAAATAACTTTAATCGGATTTTCATCATCAATTACACAAATATCAACAAGTATTGGATCCAGATCAACATGGGCCTTGCCATCCACCATCTGTACTGAACCGTAATCTATATACCAGTATTCTGGAGATTCAGGGCATGTCATTGTAATACGCCCATGGTTTGGAGTTGGAATTATTTCGCTTACAGAGTTTGTGCCGGTAATCTTCCTGCCATTCCATTCATCTGCAACATATGCATATGCACTTGATCCCCAAAAGCTGTTTGTAGCATAAAAATATCCACCAATATTAATAGTGTTTGCAGAGCCGGTTGTACTTGCGTATCCGTAAACACCTATAGCATCCTGAGCTCCACCAACTCCCTGCATCCGGCCACCAACAGAATAACCAACATTGGATCCTCCGCTGTATGCCGAATAGGTCATTACAGCTGCCTGAAAGGATGGTATATCAGCAGATACATTAAGTTGTGAATATGATGCGTTTGGGTTATATGTTGAATTGCCGCTCTCTACAAAATTGTAATTTGCCATCCATACATTGGAGTAATTAATATTGGCTGCGACAGAAGCGTTTAATGTTGTTCTGAAGAATCCGGCAGTGCGATCCGGGTCATCAACATAAGCATAAACGCCAGAGCCATCAATTGTTTGTCCTGCAAATGTGTAAGTGCCATTATAGCCCAGAAAACTATAGGTTTGGTTTCCTGTTACATCTGAGAATCCTACTACAGCAGCAGTTGGGTTATAGGCTCCTGTTGTTCTGAACCATCCACCATACTGGTTTTTGGCACCATCGAAATATAAACCATATGTTTGTAATGTGTCATATACGCGAATATACGGATTGTACAATGGGCGAATATAATCGGCACCAGTTGGTCTGATCCACCATTCAACATTTCCGGGAATATTGGGCATTGTCGGGAAGTCTTTCCAAGCACCGCCTTTGTGTTTATACTGCATTTGGCCGTTCCAGCTTCTGAAACCATACCCCGGATAACCTTTTGTGGAAGAGTAGTTCATGTAAACATAATCGACCGGATTAATTAGCTGAATACCGGAATCATTCATGATTCGTAATTTCTCATTCGTGTTTGTGTAAATTGAGAAGTTTCCGTTTTCACGATTCAGCATTGCGAAATTCGTTCCAATGTAATTCATTTGAAATCCGTCATTTATTCCATTACCAGTGGTGTTATTGGTAAACTGGAATGCTGTTCCGTTCGCTGCAGTATGATGTATTTGCAACAAATAGTTTGGTGTAATTGGTGTAGAGCTAATGCCCACATTTTGGCTGAAAGCAGATTGAACAATGAAAATCATTACAGCCGCAAAACAAAAACATAAAAATCTTTTCATAATGGTTGGTTTATGAGATTGAAATCGTTTGCTGTTAATTATTAACTGTTAAATTCTGTAGTTATGTAATAATAATTAACCTTCAAATATAAACATCTTTTTGATTAATCAGATATGAATTTTTGATTTTTTACATGAATTAGTACAAAATAATTCAAAATTCACAGAATGTGTACCACTTGTATACCAAAAAAGCAGTCAATAGTATTGACTGCTATATAACAGAATGAAGAGAGGTTGATATGAGTTCGGTTTATTTTATATCTGCAAAAACGTATTTGTTTCGCAGATTTTCTGAAAGTTTATCAAAACTGCATTTATTTGCTGAAAAGGAGCAATGTCTGTGTTTTTTCTCCACACAGGTGCAGTCGTCACCATCGCGCTTGCAGTTTAGAACAAAATAATCCCCCGAATTTTTAAAAAGGAAGACTTCATCATATGCCTCAAAGGCCTGATTGTCTTCAATTGTATTGAAGAGTTGAGCGGAATTTTCTCCGCAAACCTTGTCGCACTGAGCATTTAGCTGAAGTGCAAACAGAACAATTACAAAAGCAAATAAGAATTTCATCTTAATAATATATTGTTTTGTAGTGCAAAAGTATATAAAAATTGATAAATGATAAAATAATTTAGATTAATTTAATAATTATTTCTATTTAGATATATATAAGCAATCCCTGAATTTAGTTTTTTGATCCTGAAATTTTCAAAATTATTTTCTTTCATAAATGCGCTGAATTCCTCTCCATATGGATAGCTCTGCACAGTTTCGGGGAGATATGAGTATGCAGAATAGTGTTTTGAAATCATTCTGCCAAGAAGAGGAAGGATTTTCTTAAAATACCACAGATAGAGTTTACCGAAAAGTCCTTTTTCGGGTAATCCAAATTCTAAAATGGCCAAAATTCCATCTTTTTTTAGTACCCGGTGAATTTCATTCAGCGCCGTTTCCGGTTTTGAGAAATTTCTAATACCAAAAGCTATAGTAACAAGATCGAATGTTTTATCATCGAAAGGGAGGTTTTCTGCTGTAGCTAAAGCAATCTCAATATTTCTTTTTTTTCTTTTAAATTTTTTTTCTGCAATGGCAAGCATGCCCGCAGAAGGATCGGCTGCAATGATTTTTCCGGGGTTTAAGCGGGTTAATGCCAAACTTAAATCTCCTGTTCCGGCCGCCAGATCAAGAATATGTTCCGGTTTGTACTGCTTAACCATTTTCACCATCTTTTTGCGCCATCTTACATCTGACCGAAAGGATAGAATTCTGTTCAGCCGGTCATATTTGGGGGCTATTGTGTCAAACATGGATGTTACTTCATCCTGTTTTTTACCGGTGATATGGGTTTTTATGGTGCCAGACATTTCTTAATCCAGTGATCATCTTGTTTTTTATACATGATGCGGTCGTGTAAACGGTTTGGTTGTCCTTGCCAGAATTCAAAATAATACGGTACAACCCTGTATCCACCCCAGTATGAAGGTCTTGAGATTTCTTTACCGAATTCTGTTTTGATTTTTTCAGCAGCATCCAGCAGAACCGTTTTATCGTTTATTTCGCGGCTTTGAGGAGACACAATAGCATTGAGTCTGCTTTGATAAGGGCGGGTATTGAAGTATTTATCCGATTCTGAAGGGCTGATTTTTTCTGCAACACCTTCAATTCTGATTTGCCGGTATAATTCTTTCCAGAAAAACAGCAGTGATATATCAGGGCACTTTTCAATTTGCAATCCCTTTGCACTTTGGTAATTGGTAAAAAAAACAAATCCTTTTGAATTGAATTCTTTAAGCAAGACCACCCTGCTGTGCACTTTTCTGTTATTATCTGTTGTGGACAGAATCATGGCATTCGAATCCTTAATTCCAAGTTTTCCTGCTGTTTGTATCCAGTCGCCAAAAAGTAAAAAAGGCTCCTTTGGACTATTGCGAAGATTTAATTCTTCTCCGCTATAGTCTTCTCTTTCATTGAAAAGATCAATCAGCATTTTGTATGTTTTCAGCTTCTTTAAAGAATCGGATTGCAGGAACAGGAACAACACCAACATATTCACAAACAATACCTGCAGCCAGGTTGGAAAGTTCCGTCATTTGTATGCAGTCAAGGCCGGCAGCCAGTGCAAGCGTAGCTACACTGATAACGGTATCGCCTGCACCCGAAACATCACTAACGTTTCTCACCCTGCTCGGAATATGATACTGCATTTTTACATTCTCTTTATCATAAAGCAATAACATTCCCTTTTCTCCAAGCGTAAGCAGGAGGAGTTTATATTTGTTTTCGCATCTGAATTTTTCTGCGAGTTTGGCCAGCATCTCAATGTCGTCGGGCAGCTCTATATTTAATGCATTCGATAGTTCTTTCAGGTTGGGTTTGAAAAGACTTACCCCTTCATAGGCGAAGAAATTTCTCTTTTTGGGATCCACAGATACCGGGATGTTCAATTCATCAGATTTCTGCAAAACGGCAGATACGATCTCACTGTCAATTACGCCTTTGTCATAATCTTCAAATACAATGGCATCGAAGTTTTCTTCACTGAGCAACTGCAAAAGATGGTTAAGAAATTCTTTTTTTATTTCAGGTGCCAGAGAATCATCTGTTTCCTCATCCACGCGAAGCATTTGAGTATTGTTTCCAATAACTCTGAATTTTGTTGTGGTTATTCTATGCGAGCTTTGCAGCAAACCATGAGTGGGCATGTTTTGTTTAGCTACCAGCTCGATCATCTCTTGTCCCTTTTCATCTTTACCAATAACAGAAGCAAGGACTGCGGTAGACCCCAAGGACTGAATATTCAGAGCTACATTGGCGGCACCACCCAGCCGGTTTTCACGTTTATGTACAGATACAATAGGTACCGGGGCTTCCGGGCTTATGCGGTCTACTTTCCCCCAGATATATGCGTCGATCATGACATCGCCGATAATGAGGATCTTTTTATTGGTAATGAGTTCTTTCAAATTTTTATTCATATTTCAGGAGAATATAATGAGATTCGTCTTTGCAGTATTCCTTGCGCAATATGTACTGTGCTTCTGAACGCCCGTCGTTATATGGCTGAATTTGTACAAACGCACTGCTGTTGGTTTCAATATCACTTTCGTTGTATATTTCCAGCTCATCCGGTCGTTCATTGATACAGTTTCCTGAAAGTAAAAAATTAAACTGCTTGCTATTTTCAAGTGAAATCTCTTCAGGAATGCAGTTCTTGAACTCTTCCGGCTTATATATTGCAATGATGTCGTATCCATCACTGGTTTGTACTTCTTCCAGACCGTTAAGAATGAAAATATCATCATTTGAATCGTATATGGTGTCACTGAAATCACTTTCACTGACAATATATTCTTCATTTTGATTGAATCTTCTATCCCTTTGTTCCTGCTGTATTGATTTTTCCATTACTTGTCCAACAAACTTGAAATAAACCCCCAGAAACTGTGATAGTGAATAAAAGAATAATATCAGAGCTAGTGCAATGGTCACGCCACCACCAATAATTCTCTGCCTTTTATTATAGGCAAGCCCCAATATTAGGAAAACCAGACCGGCAATTCCAGTCAGTATCGACAATATGAAAATGAGTATTGTGATCATGAATAACGTTTATAGTGCAAAGTTAATAAAGGATTGCGAATTAAAGACTGTCTGTGTCAGACTTATCTCTTTTTAAAATGAAATAGTATGTTTCTTCCGGATCAAATTCATTTTCGAGTGTATAATCTATGTCTATTACAAAGAAATCTTTTTCCACAACAGTTGAATCTGGTATGCTCCAATTTGAAATGGATTTATGACTGTCATACAACTCAAGAATGACGGGGAAATCAGTCATGTCTTCATCAAAAAAAGTAAAATTGATATGTGTGTCGTCTTTCAGATCTACAGTCATCAGCGAACTTTCGTCAATATCTTCAGGCAGGTATATGGCAAAATCATAATAGTCAGAATCAAAAAACTCTGAAAATGTCATATTGATTTTATAATACATCTGTCCGGAATCGCCGCTTATACTGTCGGCGTATCCTTTCATTTGCCCCAGACTTTCTTCAAATGCAAGATAAATTCGAGAATCGTATTCACTTTTTCGTTCTTTTTCCTTTTCAGCTAGTTTTTCCTCTTTCTCAGGGTCTTCATTCTCTGATTCTTTCTCTTCATTGCCACCAGGCAATATTGCAAGCATGTATATGAAAAAGACCATTGATAAAAGAAAGATAATTCCTCTTATTTTTCTATCCTGCTTCTTCCTCAGACCTTTAACGAAAAAGACTAAAGCCAGAATAAATACAATTACAGATATAACGAAAAGCAAAGCGACAGACATAGCAAATATTTAGTCGCAAATATACAAAAGTGCTGTAAATACATTAATTAGTGATCTTGAAACTGTTTTATCGGAAATCGTATTTTTGCAGACTAAAGTATGCGTATTATCGTTTGACTTGACAGAGAGCAGCAAATCGGTATTGACCCATGAAAAAACTGCATGTACTTGTATTAAAATCATTTTTAGGGCCTCTGGTAATGACCTTTTTCATTGCCATATTTGTGCTTCTGATGCAGTTTTTGTGGAAATATATTGATGATCTAGTAGGAAAAGGTCTTGATCTCTGGATTATCATGCAATTGCTGTTTTATGCTTCAAGCACTTTTGTGCCAATGGCACTTCCGTTGGCTATATTACTGGCTTCTTTAATGACTTTTGGAAATCTTGGCGAGCATTACGAGTTGGTGGCAGCAAAAGCTGCAGGTATTTCTTTGCGAAAAATTATGATGCCGTTAATAGTATTTTCCATAATGATTGCAGGGGTTGCTTTTTACTTCAGCAATGTGGTTTTGCCTATTGCAAATCTAAAAATGTTCACTCTGTTATATGATGTAAAGGAACAAAAGCCTGCTCTCAATATCAGAGAGGGTGTTTTTTACTATGATATTGACGGCTATGTGATAAAAGTTGGAGAGAAAGACAGCGACGGTAAGACCATCAGGCGTGTACTTATTTATGAGCATACAAGACCCGGAGGGAATCTAAATGTAACTGTTGCCGAAAGCGGCATTATGGAGGTGACAGAAGACAAACGATTTTTGATATTTACACTATATAACGGGAAAAATTACAATGAGTTGAGGGAAAGCAGGGAGCATGTTACACGAAGACCTATGCAGCGAACAAGTTTTTCTGAAGAGATCATCAGATTTGATTTGTCTTCTTTTGATATGGAGCGAACAAGTGAGGATTTGTTTAAGGAGCATCACCAGATGATGAATCTTAAACAGCTGGAAGAGTCGATGGATACTATTCAGATGGAAATGGACAGCAGGGTTGAGACTTTTGCCAATCAGCTTGAACGTAACTCTTATTTCTACAGCACTATGTATTTGCATCCTAAAGACAACCTGATAGTATTGGAAAAATCAAGAGTGAATGCATTTGATGATATACCGTCTGAATTGACCAATAAACAGTATCGCCTTGCGTTGGCTGAGGCCATTGCTTTGGCAAGAAGCAATGCCATGTTGATAGATAATTTCAATATGGAGTATGAAACCCGGAATAAATCCATTGTGAAGCACAGGGTAGAGATGCATCGTAAGTTCACATTGTCTATTGCCTGCCTGTTGCTTTTCTTTATTGGTGCTCCTTTGGGAGCTATTATTCGTAAAGGGGGACTTGGAACACCACTTGTGGTTTCTGTTATTATTTTTATTCTTTATTATATCATTAGTATCATGGGTGAAAAATCGGTAAAAGAAGGAGCCCTTGATCCTTATATTGGTATGTGGATATCCTCGGCGGTAATGCTCCCATTCGGATTATGGTTAACTATTAAAACCACAACCGATAGTCCTTTGATGGAAGCCGACAGTTGGACAAAGTTCTTTGCCAGATTCAGAAGAAAACGAAAAAGGAGGGAAAGTGAAGATACTACAGTTGTGTAATAAAAGTCCCTGGCCTGCAAAAGAAGGTGGATCTATGGCTATGACTGCAATAAGAAAAGGGTTGGCATGCTTGGGACATGAGGTGCACAGCCTTGTAGTTAGTACACCAAAAATGACTGTTAATTCTGACGAAATCCCGGAATCTTATTTGAAAGACGGGCCCGTTGAATCTGTTTTTATTGACACGCGTCCTAAAGCTCTACCCGCTTTCAGAGATCTTGTAAGAAATGTGTCGTATCAGATTTCAAGGTTTCATCATCCTGATTATGAGGCCAGATTAAAGGAATTACTTCAAGGCAAGCAATGGGATGCAATAATTCTGGAAAGCGTCTACATGATGCCTTATTTTGATCTTATCCGCGCTCATTTCAACGGTCCGGTGATTTTAAGGGCACATAATGTTGAACATGTGATCTGGAAGCGCATACTTGAAAACTCCAGAAACCCATTGAAAAAAAGATATCTCGCCATTCTGAAAAATCAACTTCGAAAATATGAACTGGATGCTGTATCAAGGGTTTCATTCACAGCATGTATTTCAGATGTAGATGCTAAATACTTTCTTAATGAGGTTCCGGATGCCAGACTTATAACTGTACCGTTTGCGGTTGAAAACGATAAGCCAGATATCAAACGGCACGAATATGTATATAAATTTGGTCATATTGGTTCTATGGACTGGGCTCCGAATCTTGAAGGTTTAAGAAATTTTGTGAAAGAGATATGGCCAAAGGTGATTAAGGAAATACCTAATGCACAATTGCATCTTGCCGGTCGTCATTTTCCAGAGAATTTTCCAAAAAGCAGCGGAGTTATCATTCATGGAGAAGTTGAAGATGCCGGTGAGTTTCTACAGTCGCTTGATGCATTAATTGTTCCTTTGCTTTCGGGGAGTGGTGTCAGAATAAAGATTGTGGAAGCCATGCAACATGGAGTTCCGGTTATTTCAACACCTGTTGGAGCTGAAGGCCTTGATCTTGTTCACCGAGAACATGCCTATATTTGTGAAACATCACGGCAATATATTAAGGCTATGAAACAGCTCAAAGAGAGCAGGGTACAAATAAGTGAGAATGCACTTCTAAGGATAGAAAAACGTCATTCGCTTGAGTATGCTACCGGATTATTAATTAATGAAATAGAAAAGCAGTAATAATGATAAAACCCAGTCTTTTTATAATACTGCCTCGAGTTCCCTATCCATTAGAGAAGGGAGATAAACTACGTGCGTATCATATCATTAAAGGACTGAAAAAAGAGTTTCATATTCATCTTTTTGCTTTACAGCATGAGCCAATTGATCAGAGTACCAGAGATGAAATTGCAGAGATTTGTGATACATATGATTTTGTGAAAACCAGTTGGCTAAGAATATTCTTCAATACATTTCTTAATATCTTTAACGGAAAACCATTTCAGGTGGGGTATTTCTTTCATTCCGGTTTAAAAAGAAAAATACATCGGGCTGTTAAAGAAGAAAACCCTACGTTGATATTTTGCCAGCTGCTAAGAACTGCTGAATATGTAAAGAATATTAATGTCCCAAAATTACTCGACTTTCAGGATGCCTTTAGTAAGGGTATGAAAAGAAGAGCCGAGACTTCATCCCCGTTTATAAGGTGGTTTTATGGTATTGAAGGCAGACGACTTGCAAGATATGAGCAAAAGGTTTCCGGGTGGTTTAATAATACATTCATTATTTCGGAACAGGATCGAGAAGCCATGCCGGAATTGAAGAATGAGTCTTGCGTATTACGCAATGGTGTGGATATGAATTATTATTCGCCTCAGAATAATAAGCAGAAATATGATTTGCTTTTTGTCGGGAATATGAGTTATGCTCCCAACGTGAATGCAGTGGTGTATTTTGCCAAAAATGTAATGCCTTTATTGCTTGAAAAATACCCGAAGTTACAATTTGTGATTGCAGGGGCTAATCCGCATGCTAAAGTAAAAATGCTGGCCTCCGATAATATTATTATTACCGGCTGGGCTGATGATTTACGTGAATATTACAGTTGCTCAAAGATATTTGTAGCACCAATGCAAATAGGTACTGGTCTGCAAAATAAGCTCCTTGAGGCCATGGCTATGGCCGTGCCATGTATTACTTCAAGTCTTGCCAATAATGCTCTGGGAGCTGATGCTCCAAAAGAAATCCTTATTGCCGATAAACCTGAGGAGTATCTTGCTGCTATTGTCAGGCTGCTTGAAAATGAACAGGAGAGAAATCAAATTGCTGCAGCCGGCCGGTTACTTATTCAGCAAAATTATTCATGGGAAAATCAGATTAGTGTACTGAAAAATATAATATATCGTTATCTCTGAATTATGAGAAAATTCATTATTCTTCTTGTACTTCTGCTTACCTCTTTTACCGTTTTTTCGCAGGAAAAATTCACTGTATCAGGTCGTGTTTTTGAGGAAGGTAGTGGTGAAAGTCTGATCGGAGTTCACATCTATATTCCCGGTACAACCATTGGTACCGTGAGCAATTCATATGGGTTTTACTCTATTACCCTTAAGAGTGATACTGCTGTGAAACTGAAATATTCATATGTTGGATTTCAGGATAAGGAGAAAGTTTTTGAACCGGGTAAGGATGCAGAATATGATGTGTTCTTACCACAGACTATTGAGTTGGATGAGGTTGTAATCAGTGCCGATAAACCCGAATTGATTAGTCAGGTGCCAACAATGAGCACAGTAGAGATACCGGTGGAACAGATTAAAGCCATTCCTGCATTATTGGGGGAAAAGGACGTTTTTAAAGCGCTACAGCTTTTGCCGGGTGTTCAGAAAGGCCAGGAGGGCTCAAGTGGCTTCTATGTCAGAGGTGGTGGCCCGGATCAGAATCTTATCATTCTCGACGATGCAACAGTTTATAATGCCAATCACTTGTTTGGATTCTTCAGTCTTTTCAATGGCGATGCATTAAAGAGTGTGGAGCTTATCAAAGGAGGCTTTCCGGCAAGATATGGTGGCCGTTTGTCTTCGGTTGTGGAAATGAATATGAAGGATGGCAACCGCGAGAAATTTGGTGGCGAAGCCGGTATAGGTCTCATTTCAAGTCGCGCTACTTTCGAAGGACCAATAATTAAGAATAAGTCCTCATTTCTGATTTCCGGCCGAAGAACATATATTGATATTCTTACACGTCCGCTTTTCAATTCCGAAGACGGTGTATTTGGTTATTATTTCTACGACTTGAATGCCAAGGTGAATTACGAGTTTGATAAGAACAACAGAGTGTACCTGAGCGGTTATTTTGGTCGAGATAAGTTCCACTTCAGCGAGTCGGGTGATAATGCTTTCAGTGCAGGAATGTTCTGGCAAAATGCCACATCTACTGCCCGCTGGAACCATGTTTTTAATAATAAATTGTTCTCAAATATGTCGGCTATTTTCAGCATCTACCGCATGAAGATATTTGAGGAAGATAATTTCGACGACGCTACTTTCTCCCTTGAATACAAAAGTGGTATTCGGGATTTTTCGTTTAAATATGATTTTCAGTATTTGCCATCACCCGATCATACCATTCGATTCGGTCTGCATTTCATTCATCACAGATTTAAACCCAGTGCCGTGGTAATTGAAGATACCGGAAATGATGAATATACATATGATGTAAATGCGATTAACGCCATTGAGAATGGTTTGTATATAGAAGATGAATGGAAATTTGGCAGATGGAAAGGTAATACCGGATTCAGGCTCAGCCATTACATCTGTAATAATCAGAACTATATCAGACCTGAGCCAAGACTGATGTTCGCTTATATGCTGAATGAGAAGTCGAGCCTGAAAGCCAGCTGGGCCATGATGAACCAGTATGTACATTTGCTGAGTAATACAGGGTTGGGACTACCAACCGATCTATGGGTTCCTGCAACCGATAATGTGAAGCCGCAAAGATCGTGGCAGGTTGCTGCCGGCTATGCGCGTGACCTTACTATGCCCGGTTTCAGTCTGAGTATTGAAGGGTATTACAAGCAAAGCGATGATGTAATTGGTTATAAAGAAGGAGCCAGTTTTTTACTCATAGCAGATCCTACAGGCGCTGATCAGATGTCGTGGGAGACTAATGTTACCGGAGGCAATTCTGAGTCGTATGGAGCTGAGATATTGCTTCAAAAGAAATTAGGCAAATGGACAGGCTGGGCTGCATATACGCTTTCGTGGACATGGCTTCAGTTTGAAGAAGTAAATTCGGGCGAGCGTTTTTATGCCAAATACGACCGCAGACATGAAATCTCGCTGGTGTCGATTTATAATTTTACCAAAGAGTTATCGATTAATGCTGTTTGGGTTTTCGCAAGCGGAAATGCCATAAGTCTTCCTCAAGAAACCTATTATGCCAGTATCGATTACGATGATTCCGGTCCTTACAATGTAAATAACACTAATTATGTAACTTATTACGGTCCGAAGAATGCTTTCAGAATGAGCCCGTACCACCGCCTCGATCTTGGACTGCAGTTTCATAAGGAACTTAAGAATGGCAGCCGTACATGGGAATTGAGTATTTATAACATGTACAACCGAAAGAATCCGTTTTTCTATTATATCGATTATGTCTACGAGAACGGCCAGGAAAAAAGCGTACTGAAGCAGGTTGCCCTTTTCCCGATGATCCCATCCATTTCATTTACACGTAAATTTTAATGTCATGAAAAGAAACAGATTATTATTTGCCGGTTTATTTTTCTTGATCTTTGCTTTCTCCTCATGCGAGGAAATGGTAACCGAAATTGACGCCCCTTCAGTAGATGCAAAATATGTTATTGAGTCTTTTATTTCGCCTGAAGACAGCACATTGATCGTGAGAGTGGGTAAAACCAATCCGCTTTTCTCTGTAGTTGATGGTGATAATACCTGGATAAATGATGTTGTTGTAGATGTAAACGGCCAGCAACTGACCAGAGAGTCGAATTCCAATGTGTTCTATATCGATGCATCTGCGGTTAATGTGCAGCCCGGTGCTGAATACACCATTACATTAACTTATCAGTCTGTCGTTGTTTCAGGAATGTGCACAGTGCCTTTGCAGCGCAATACCAGCCTCTCATTTGACGGTTACGATTCTATAGCCTCTGCATGGGACGAGGGTTATTATGATTATTATGTCAAATGGTCGTTTCAGGATTTTGCAGGTGTTGAAAACTACTACAGGGTTGGCCTGATTAAAACATGGGTGGATGAATGGGACTTTGATACCGTGCGCACAGAGTATTACCCTGAAATGACTGACTATTTGAGCGATATTGAACATGATGGTGAAGAGATCACCGGGCGTATGTATCTTCACTATGGCAGTTCACTTTCTGAAATGACTCATCTTGACCTTCTTTTGTATACCAGCGACAAAGCTTATTACGACTATCACCGGGCTGTGTTAAACTACAGTGGGGAAAATCCGTTTTCAGAACCGGTTATCATTCCAACAAATGTTGAGGGCGGTTTAGGCTGTGTTGCAGGCGTGAGAAGGTATGAGATTCAAGTTTTTTAATTAGTTAATTAGATTTCTCACCACAAGATCCGTTCAGCTGCAACCAAAAATCGTGTTCCGCTTCAATAATGCTTACTTCTATTCGTTCTGCTTCTTTGTATTCATCTTCGGCATATTCTGAAATGAAGCGATCGTACACATTACTTTCTTTAATTATTGTGGCCGAAAAATGGCGGTAAAAGAATAAATCATCAAGGGTTTTTATATACTCGGGCAGGCTTGCATCAGAGAGCTTCTCTTTGGCCATGAATTCTCTGAGCTCCGGAAAATATACCCAGTATAGTTTTGTAGTATCACCGGTATCATTAACCAGTAATGGACAAATTCCAAGTATTCTGGTTTCATTTAATTGCCTGTCGCGGTCGAAAAAGGCATCTTCTTTAATGATGAAACCTTTTAAAGTACCAGAGATATTTATTTCATCCGGAGCAAGCGGGGTTTGAAATTCATCGTCAACAGTGCTGTAAACGATAATGGCTTCGCTTAATGCAAGTTTGTTTATAAACTGAAAGAAATAATCATACTTAAAAAGAATATCATTGTTTTCCGGTTCGGCATATCGCCAAATGCGCTTGGCCCATACCAATATTTCTTTTGTAACATGAAAAGGTTCAATATATCCTTCGTCGTTATACTTTATTTCATAAACGGGGGTATTCAATAACTCAACGGGATCATCTTCGGGTGCTTCAGGAATAATTTGTTTATATGTGAACGGATCCGAGAATTCGCGTTGAACAATAAGGTTATCCTCAGCATCCCAAACCATCCATGTGCCTGTGCGCATTCCGTTAATAAAATTCC
>PKSX01000164.1 GCA_002869435.1 Marinilabiliales bacterium
AACCAGTCTTTAGGTTCGTATTATGCCAGTGTTCCGGTGAATTTCACCAATCCCTGTTTCCCGGGTTGGTACAATTCATTTTATTTATGGTTCGGTGCCGATTCATCAGCTCCGAGATATGTATCTACCCCAACCGTTGATGTAAGTGATGGAAATTACATGATCGTTTTTGATATGGTGCTGGCCGAGCATACCGGAAACCCGGGTACCGACTGCGAAGGCCCTGATGAGCCTGATGAAGGGATTTACCTTCAATACAGTACCAACGGGATTGCCGGCCCGTGGACTACCATGGCATACTGGGATCCCAGCCTGTCGCCGGGTGAGGGTGGTCATGTGCAAAATCTGATCAACTGGAATAATTACTCAATTGTAGTTCCCGATGCTGCTTATTCAACGGCAACCCGTTTCCGCTGGATTCAGTTTGACGCTACCGGTGTGTATTACGATCACTGGGGATTGGATAATATTCTTGTCTATAAAATTTCAGACAATCTGCCTGCTGACGATGAGTTGAATATTAATGTAATTGCCCCTGCTCCGCAAAATCTTACTGCGAATGCCATCGGCAATAATATCCAGCTTCAATGGAATCAGGAAACATGTACCAACGCATCCGGATATAATATATACCGCAAGGCAGCTTTTTACGGCTATGTGCCGGGTTATTGCGAAACCGGAGTACCGGCTTATACAGGTTATAGCTTGATTGCCACTACTACTGATATCAACGATACAACTTTCCTTGATGATAATAACGGATCAGGTCTTCCTGCTGGAAACGAATACTGTTATATGGTTACAGCATGGTTCGAGAACGGTGCAGAATCTCAGGCCAGCAATGAGGCCTGTGCTCAATTACCCGACGATGTACCTGTCATTACCAATGTCAGTGTCAATAATACTGATGCCGTAAATGGAAGTATTTATGTGGCATGGTCGAAGCCTGATGATTTTGACACCCTCGCATTTACGGGGCCTTACCGCTACGATATTTACCGTGCCGATGATTTTACCGGTGGTACATATTCATTGGTAGGAACCACGCCTTCCATAAACGATACTACTTTTACTGATACATTATTTAATACAGAAGCCATACCCTATCATTACAGGGTCGATTTAATGTACGCGGCAGGAGGCTCAACCTATCAAACAGGAGGGCAGTCTTCTCCGGCTTCATCTGTTTATTTAAATATCTATCCTTTCGATCAAAGCCTTTTGCTCGACTGGAGTTTTAATGTGCCCTGGACCAACGACAGTTTTGTGGTTTATAGGTACAATACCGGAACACTTGTGTTCGACTCCATTGCTGTTACGGCAGAGCAGCAATATCTGGATACCGGTTTGGTTAATGCTCAGCAGTATTGTTATAAAATTAAATCTGTTGGAGCATATTCTTTGAGCGGATTTATTAATCCAATTTATAATTTTTCTCAGGAAGTTTGTATGGAGCCTGCAGATCTGGAACCACCCTGTGCCACTGAACTGGAGGTGGAAACCGATTGCGAAGATGTATCCAATCTGCTTACATGGCTCAATCCTGAAACAATTTGTGGTGCCGATGATGTGGGTGAATATGAGATCTATTATTCGCAAATGCCCGATGATGAAATGATATTGCTGGCCACAGTAAGTCCTGGCGATGATACCACATATCTGCATGATCTGATTACATCTGTTGCAGGTTGTTATGCCATTGTAGCCATTGATACCAATGGCAATGAAAGTGTAATGTCTAATGTGGTTTGTGTCGATATCGATCAGTGCGATTTATATCAGCTTCCCAATGTGTTTACACCAAACGGCGACGGGCAAAACGATTATTTTATGCCTTTCCCTTATGATTTTGTGGAGAAAATTGATATTCAAATTTTCAACCGCTGGGGCAATGTGGTTTTTACCACGCAGGATCCCGATATAATGTGGGACGGCAAATCGCAGCAAACCGGAAACGACTGTTCCGAAGGCGTATATTTCTATATTTGCCATGTATATGAGCTTACGCTAAGCGGACTTCATGAGCGTACACTTACGGGTACTGTGCATTTGTACAGGGAGTAAATTCTCAATTTCTTTTTCTTTCTTATATTTACATCTGATAAAAATAATCAGATATGGAAGTATTATACAAAAAGAAAGCAGACATTAACGAAGGAATTAAAAATGCCACGGTGAGTAAATCGGCAATGATATTTTTTAAAGATGTGTTTTTTACCATTCCCTATTCTCAAACCCATATACTTGGTGGAGAATCTCGTTTTAACGGGAAAGAAATTTTTGATCATTCCATGAAACTTCTGGACGAAAATAAATCGGCCGAGTTGTATGATTATTTACTGGAAGCAGTTCCCGATGAATATACCTACTACATAAATATGCTCGATGTTTTCAAAATTAAAATAAGCTGGTGGATTTTCGGTGGTATGTATTTCCGTAAAAAAGATGCCAAGGGGCAGCGTAGAACAGTAGGTTTAAATCCAAAATCTTTTCGTGTGAAGCTGGCAAAATTTTATAATCTCGATGTGTAAACCAATTTAGATTTTTATGGATATTATTATTAAGAAAAAACTGACAGTTGCCATAGTTGAGGGTTCATTGTTCTCTGATGGTGGTTTTCAGGGGCTTAAAGCAGCAGTGATGTTTTTTAAAGATGTGTTTTTTGTCATTCCTTTCAGATCTACGGATATGGGCGGGTATGATACCAAATACAATGGAGATGAAATTTTTGAAAAAGCTACGGTAATGTACAATGCTCAGGATTATGCGGGCTTATATGATTATTTGATTGAAACCATCCCCGAAGAATTTACTTTCCATATTGCTACGCTGAAAGTATTCAGAATTAAGGTGGGTTGGGGGCCTTTTGGGGCTTTCCAGTTTAAAAAAGGAAGTGATAAAGGTCTGAAAAACAATATGAATATCCCTAAAAAGAAAGACCGTCAGGAGTTGAAGGATTTTTACAATATTTGATG
>PKSX01000241.1 GCA_002869435.1 Marinilabiliales bacterium
CTTGGTTTCCTGCTGTTTGGGCTCTTCAATGTCTTTTAGGGTGGAGTCTTTTTTGAAAAAGCCAAATTCGTCGTGCAGGATTTTCTTAATCACCTGCTTTTCTTCCTGAATATCTTCTTTTATCTTTTCTTTAATGGCTTGCTTATCAAGACGCTTATATTGCGGGTCATCAACGGTACCGGTAACATGAATAAAAATAGTGGGGTCGCCTATGCCATCATCCTCTACATAGCCATATTCGCTTTCAGGGCCATTGTCTTCGCGATCCTGATTTTTTAGGTCTGAGAATTTAATTTCCAGATGATAGTCAATCACATTGTCGAAAGTATGCGTTCCCGACAGTTTCAGGTTCATAGCTGAGGATTTTATTTCCATTTTCGGAATGCTAATTTCCTCATTCTTAATGCTGATGGTGTTTTGCAGGCGATCGAATTCTATATGGCTGAAATCACGGTTTTTAAGAATCTTTTTCAGGCCGTTAAGCGGTTCATAGCCCACCAGTTCTCCGTCGAGGACTTCTATTTCGGCTACGGCTTTAATGCTTTCACGCTTCAGTTCTAAATTATCGGAAAAAGATGCACTAAACTGAAGGTGTGTATTGGTAATGCCGCGAATGTTTTCGCTGGTCATACTGGTTTGCCCGAACTCATCAAAGGCAATAAGTGCTTCGCGAATGTCGATGTGGTCGAAGTCGACTTCGCAGCTCACATTTACTTTTCCGCGTACCGATGCATCGATGAGACCCAGAGCATAAATATTGCCGCCCAGGGTTTTGGCTTTAATACGGTCTACATAGAGCTTTTGATCTTTAAACTGCACACTGGCATGTACGTTAGACGCCCCAAATTTCTTGTATTCGAGATGATCGGCATCTACGGTTAATGTAGCCAGAATATTGTCCGGAAGTTTTATGTGTACTTCATCGTTGCTGCTTTCGGAGGAGCTTTGTGAAGCAAATATATCGTAAACATCGAGATTTTTACAGTGGATTTTGCCACCAATTTTCAGCTTTTGATCAGGCAGGAAGAAAAACGGAATAAAATCGCGAAACCATCCCTCTGCCCTGATATCGCTTTTTCCGTAAATGGCCGAAAAGCTTTCTATATCGAGGTCTCTGTTCGAAAACATCGCTTTGCTCTGAACATTCTGCAGTGCATAATTTGAACCCACCCACTCCAGTTCGGCATCCTGCAGCAGTACATCGCCTGAGCTCTTGCTATTGATGAAATCCTGCATGGTAATGTTTTCCGGATCTTTAATTTTTCCTTCAAAACTAACATCAAAAGTGAGCAACCCCTTCATGGTTTTTATCATTGGCGGGTTGGCCCATTCTTTCAACATTTCGAGCGATAATTCCCCGCTAAGATGAAGCTTTGTTTCAGGGCTTTTGATGTTTTTCATCATAAAGCGTCCTTCGAGTTTTTTACCATCCAGTGTAGCCGTGAAATCATTGATTTTTACCACATATAATGTTGGCATGCTGATATCAGGTGTGTTAAACCAGGCGTTAAACGAGATGTTTTCAAGACTCAGATTATTTTCTGTTCTTTCCAGTGCCCCACCGCTGAGAAAAGCTTGCACATCAACGGCCGGTGCATCAGGGGCTGAGTATTTTCCGTAAATATGTGTCGAAAAATTTATGCTTCCCTGCTGACGAAAATCGGCAAAGTAATTCTGCAGACGTTCGGGCAATAGAGTAATCATGTCTTTTACAGCCAGATTCTGTGCTTCAACAGTAATATCAACGGTTTCTACTTCCGGATCATAGTCAACACGGCCATGGGTTTTGAAACTTACTTCCTCCATGTCGATATCGGCATCGGAAAATTCGACAAAGCGTTGCTGTGTATTCACATCAAGCAATGCATCGATTGTTGCTTCACGCCCTGGTGCAAAGTACATGCCGTCTGTATAAAGAGTATCGGCTCTGAATGAGCCACGTGCTTTAAGCTGAAATACTTCTTGACTGAATTCGCCACTTGCAAGCATATCATGAACAAAGAAGCTGTATTGCTGGTCTTCCTGCATGTCAAGGAATGTGAAGCCCATGTTTTTAACTTCAATATGTCGTAAATCGTATTCTGCGGCTTCATTGTTTTCTACAGCAACTGTGTCCTGCTTTAAGAAATGGTAATTGTCGGTGCCGTCCTCGTAACGTTTCATTATAAAAGCACCGCTGTACAGGTATATTTTTCGGATATTATATTCGCCGGAAATGATGGAAAATAAATTAAATTCGAGCGCAGCTTCTTCGGCTTCGAAAAGATGCCCTTCTTTTTCGGGTGTGGCATCAAGAGCAATAAGGTCTTCAAAAACAACAGAAATATTCGGAAAATCGTAGAAAAGTGACACCCTTATATCTTTTACCTGAATTTCTGTATTCAGGTCTTCGTTGATTCGATCGATAACTTTTTGCTCAATTTTATCGCTGAAAACCCAGACCAGAAGCGCAGCAATGAGGACCAGAGACACCAAACTAATGGCGATCCACATCAGACTTTTCAGAATGATGCGCAGTGCTTTGTTCTTCTTTCTCTCCCGGCTCATGGTCTTTTAACGGATTAAAACGTTGATTTATTTCTTTTCCTGGTTGAAACTATCCCAGCCCTGCGCTTTAAGTTTTATACTCTGACCGGCTTTATTGATAAGGTTAATGCCTTCACTTTTATCAGAGATATGTCCGATAATGCTAATTTCCTCATCTTCCTTAATGCGCTCGTAATCATCGAGGCCCAAGGTGAAAAGCAATTCATAATCTTCCCCGCCATTGAGTGCAGGTACCATTATCGGAAGATCAAATTCTTCGGCCACCATTCCGGTATGCACATCGATTGGAATTTTGTCTTCGTAAACGGTTATTCCACATTCGCTGCTTTTCGCAATATGAAAGAGTTCTGATGCCAATCCGTCGCTAATATCTATCATTGAGGTGGGCTGGATGTTCTTTTTCGCAAAAAACTCA
>PKSX01000120.1 GCA_002869435.1 Marinilabiliales bacterium
ATGTATCTATGACTTGTGCTATATTTTCTTTTTTCTTCAGTACGCAGGTTGAATCCAATGATATCTATAGCATCTTTAACGAAATACAAAACTTCATTTACAGTATCAAGAGTTAGCACTATATCATGCATTTCTCTTATACGCTGGTTATTTGTCATACCACTGTCAATAACAGAAACACGAGCCGTTGATAAATCCAGTTTCAAAACTGCTGCTGCGTAATTCATGTAAAACAAAGAATGCTTATGTGGTTCTATTCTGGTATAATAGTTCGATATTTCTGCACTTTTTAGAGTAGTAACAATCTTTCCATTTCTAGAGTCAATAATATCATTGCTGTATAACCTGTCATCCAATAAACCATTGATAAATAAATAGGGACTATTCTCTATTGGTCTCACAATATTGTCCCTATACAGATTTCTATTCTTCATTACAGCAACACTATCACCACTTAAAGTATATATCACGGCAGTATCAGACTTATTTTTGTCTTCAGATATTGAATGTTTATTAACCAAAAAAACCTTTGATGATTTCATAAAATCATAAGCATCTACTTCACTTCCAATATCATATACGATATAATCTGGTTCTGACTGATTATATCTGTAAACTCTACCATCTGCAACAAAGCGGTTCTCGTCTTCAATTAAAACCACATCTTTAAATTCCGAATACTTCATTTTCTCATCCAAACAGAGCAATACTGAATCTGTTAAAAACACACCAATTGTATCCAATACAAGTTCACCTCCATATCCAAATTCCTTAGTAATAAAATTATATGAGCCGGTTAGCACATTCACACAACATATTGATTGATACTCTCGAAAATATTCGCTTCCATGCATTGTATACCCTGTCTCATACTTACCACCTGTATAAATCAATTGCATATTATTCGCATCATAAACAATATTCTCTATATCACCATTAAAAAATTGGATCTCATATTCTAAGTAATCAGCTAAATTGATGATTCTTATCATTCCGCTCTCATCAGCAACAACAATGAGTTTTCCGGAGTAAATATACAAAGCTTTGCACCTTTTATGTGTTTTAAAAGCTCCTGTTGCATCCGGGTAAAATGATCTATGATATTCCTTAACAAATGATTCTTTCTGGTATTGCCAAAGTTCAAGGTTGACATTATTGTCAATTAGCAAAAACGACAGATTATCCGGTGAAAACTCGGCATGCACATAGGGAGATATATCTGATTTTATTGACTGAACCGGATTACCGGAGATAGCATCCCAAAGAATGGCTGTATTATCATCACTACAGGTTATAATGTACTTCCCATCATTGCTAAAACAAGCATATGTCACTCTTTCACTATGCAGATTGAAATGATGAATGGGCGACCCTCTCTTAATATCCCATAGAATTGCAGTGTTATCATTACTTGTTGTTAAGATTTTCGAAGAATCCGGGCTCGATACAATATAGGTAATTGCTCCTGTGTGCCCCACTGGCAACACCAACTCCGGCTCAGTTTGCGCTTTTACAAAAACAGCAGAAAAAACAAATAGGAAAAGTATAAAAAGTCTTTTCATATTTCTAATTTTACCACACCCTCCAGTCGAAATCCAGATTCTCCTGCCGGCAGGTGGGCTTTTGTCGGCCATGGGTGAGTTGTTCTACTTTGTTTATTACATAAGCCCTGAGCTCGCTGACCATGATTTGCCCATCTTTATTCTGGTCGGCTTCTTTGTTTATTAAGCCGTTTAGAATAACGTAGGTGAAGACGCCATTATTCCACTCCTTGCTTTCCAGAGCGTAGCTGTTTCCGGCGGCGGCGGAGATCACCACTGCTCCCGAGCCTCGGTTCAAATTGGCAAAGAGTTCCTGCATGAGTTCAAAGCTGTTCTGCAGGCCAAGTCCGGAGCCTTCTTCTTCGGTCATTTCTCCACCGCGGTAGGTGTAGGTTTTTAAACCGCTTTTCTTTTCTTCGGCCAGCAATTCTTCATATCCCACAACTATTTCTTCCTTATCCACTTCCCCACTGTGACAGGCATCCATTAGAAATATCTTTTTTCGGGCAGGAATGCTATCAAGCAAACCTTCGAATAAATCATAAGAGATGCCAAATCTCGCAGGATCCGAGAAATTCATATTGTGCGAGGCAAAATAGAAATCGAGGTTATCATCGAGTAAACCATGGCCGGAGACATAGAGAATGACCTCATCATCCACTTTGCTGCTCATGAGTTTTGTTTTCGCTGCAGCAACGTTCTCTATGGTGACATTGCTGTCGAATAATGTATCGATATATACATTTTCGTAGCGATTTCCTGTGTTTTTGGAAAACAAATTCGCCATATCGCGTCCGTCTTTTACGGCGTATTTGAGGTTCATGGTGCTATCCATGTATTCAGATACACTTACTGCTACCAAATACAAATCGGGTCTTGTTTTCTCTTTCGGTTCGTAGGTGATGTATTCGGTTTCCTTGTATGACTCTGCACCTTTTTCATTGAGGCAACTCACTTGAATTTTATTTTCGCCCTCGCTGAGCTGTATGGTTTCTTTAACCGAGAATTTGTCTGTGTTTTGTGTCCGCAACGATTTTCCATACATACCATAGACCGGCACATCATTGATCCAGATATTATACCGATCGAGTTTGTATTTGCTATCATTAAAATTGAGGTCGATTTCAATTTCGTCTTCATCAATCACCGGCATATACTCAAAATTCTCAATCTGAGCTTCAGGAAGATGAAACTCTCCACTCAGCTGTTCTTCGGTAAAGCCCATGCGTTTGATGCGTTTCAGATAGGCTTTGTGATAAGCTTCAATCAGCTCGGGTGAAGCATAACCCAGTCTTTCCAGCACTATATCGGGGCGGTTGTATTTTAAGTCGAATTGTTCGAAGGAGTAAATTTGTAATCCGATACGCCAGGATAGTTTATTTGTAGCGTTTTTTGAACATAAATAATAATTTC
>PKSX01000177.1 GCA_002869435.1 Marinilabiliales bacterium
AATTCCAATACTTTGTTCAGAATGGTGAATGACGGTAAAGCTGGTTTTGGAACCCTTTCACCTATAACTGATATAACTGTTATCCAGGATACTTTCCCGTCGTTTGATACTCCGGGAGAAGCAGGTATAACATTATATAACCATTTTGCTCCTACAACCAGTCAGTGGACTATTTATAACAGCAACACATACCTGAGTTTTGCTTTTTCCGGTACTCGTGTAGCTTATGTTAACAACACATCCGGAGCATGGACTGCAACTTCTGACAGAAGATTAAAAGAAAATATCATTCCAATGAATTCTGTTTTGAACAGAGTTATGCAACTGGAACCTGTTTCCTATAGTTTCATTGGTCGTGAGAATTCTCAAACCATTGGTTTTATTGCTCAGGATGTTGAGCCTTTATTCCCTGAGGTAGTTAGTAAAGATGATGACAGTGAAGAGTCTTATTATGGAATAGCCTATGGAAATATGTCCATCATTGCCATTAAAGCTATTCAGGAGCAACAGCAAATCATTGAAACTCAGCAGCAGCAAATAGATGCTATGCAGCAGCAAATTGATGAGCTGAATGATATTATCAGCAATATGTAATTATCATTCATATATATTTTAAGCCACTCAGTTTTGAGTGGCTTTTTTTATGTAATGTATGCAAAAAGTATCTTAACGAATCAGTGTAATATTACCGTTTTGTTCCAGTTGGTTTCCGTCTTCAAATGTAACATTCAAATGGTAAATATATACGTCAGGATTTGCAGGCGCATTATTATAAGTGCCATCCCAATCATAGTCTATAGAGTTGCTTTCAAATACTTTTTCGCCCCAGCGATCATAAATCAATAGCTTAATGCTTTCAATTCCCAGTCCGTGAACCAGTAATACATCATTGTTTCCGTCATCATTGGGTGAAAAAATATTGGGAACATAAACATGCGGTGTGTAACAGGGGTCTGACGATCCGTAAATCATAATGCTGTCTGTGGTTATGCATGAATTAGCATCGGTAATAAGTACACCATATATTCCCGGACTGAGATCTGAAATACTGTCGGTTCCCGCACCGGTTTGCCACAGAATAGTATAAGGAGATGTACCTCCGATAATTTCGACCCAGGCCATGCCGTCGTTTTCATCTATACACGATTCATTTATTCCGCTTACAACAATATCAGGTGACTCCCAAACACGTATTTCAATAGTGTCTGCATCGCCGCATGATCCGCTGATGGTATAAATAATTTCATGTAATCCGCTTCCTGCAGTTGAAGGATTAAAAGTTCCGCTGGTACTGTTTGTTATTCCTGTTCCCGACCACGTGCCTCCGGTTTCAGCAGCAGTGAGCGTAACAGCAGCTACATTATCACAATAAGGTCCGGCCGGCGTAATGGTAGCATCTGCCTGAGGGTCTACTGTAATAACAGTTGTTGCAGTATCTCCGCACTGACCCGCAATTCCATATGTTACTGTATAAGTTCCAGCACCTGCTGTTCCGGGATCAAATGTTCCATTATTGGGATCAGTTATGCCGGTTCCCGACCAGATTCCACCATTATCAACTGCAGATAAATTTGTGGGTGCATCAAGTATACAGAATGGGCCGGCAGGCAATATGGTTGCATCAGCACTGAGGATAACTTCTATACTGATAGTGTCTGCACTATAACAAGCTCCGTTAAAAGTATACATTATAGTATGAGTTCCGGCTCCTGCTGTTGCCGGATCAAATGTGCCTAATGATGGGCTTGTGATTCCATTCCCACTCCATACTCCGCCAGGGTCAACCGCAGATAGATTTAACGCAGGATCACTGCTGCAGAAAGGAGCGGCTGGTGTAATAGTTGCGTTTGCGGGTACTTCAACAATAATATCATGCATAACTGTATCAGCACATGGATCAACTCCAACTATATAGGATACACTAATATTTCCTGATAACCCTGATGGATCAAATGTTGAACCTGTAACACCTGTTCCGGTCCATGTACCACCTGTTGATCCGGTAATGAATAAACTAAGGTCGATGGGCGCATCGGTCTGACACATGGTTCCGGGATTTGTCCATGCTGCCGATACAGCAACGTATGGCGCCTGACAACCATCATTATAGTATGTTGGAACCCCCGGCCACGTGTATCTTACACCGGCACCGTCCTGTCCTCCGGGATTTCCAAGCTGATTAACGAGTAATGATCTGTCGTAAATCACAGTGTCGGATTCAAAACTTATTAAGTGGTATAACCTGAGAGTTCTTTCGGATGATGTGCCGTAATTCACAAAATGGCCCTGCGTGTTTCCTGCACTCTGAAAAACTACATATAAGGTATCGATTAAAGTTGAAAAATCGTGGGCCGTTGGAGAGAATTCCGTACTGGTGATTATTAGGCATTTCTTTCCCGAGGGAATAGTATCATCCATTGGTTCAATGAGATAACCGCAATTTGTTATGGTAGCATTAATCTGAGCCACTTCAGTTGCCATTGTGCCGGGTGCTGCCCAGCCCAGAAAACTATTATTGGTGTTTGGCCAGTTTCCTGTCGTAATTACACCTGTTGAACCTGCTCCATCTACTCGAATATCGTATATGGAAATATTATTCGGGCCACAAATAAAAGTAACCATCTCATTTCTGCCTTCGTCACTGCCAGCACAACCGTCTACAAGAATACTTTCAATTTCGAGAACTTTTGTCGGAGTTTGACTAAAGCTGATATTAGGGAAACTAAACACCAATACTAGTGTTATAAGTTTTGGAAATCTCATTGTTTTGTTTTTTCAAATGTATATTATAAATTAAAACTGAATGTTAATCCAATTTTAAGAAAACTGCCGGCATATAGCCGGCAGTTCAAAGAATATTTCGCGCAGATTTCTAGTAGAAACTTGCGTTATTTCCGTTTTTAATGATATATCTCAGGGCGATTTCAAAGCCTCCTTTACCATCAGTAGCATTACTTAAACGGCTGACATTAATATCATAGCTTAAACCAAGTGCTATATCGTTAATTTCAAGCATGGTTTGAACAATGATCGCATCTGAGGTTCTGTAGATACCACCCAGTGATAGATATGCATCTTTCACAAATCCGGTGTATTTTGATTCTTCACGCAGTGTGTAGCGAACAGAGAGTCCGGGAAGAATTTCCTTCTGAGTTCCCTGAAACTGAACCATTACTGATGGAACTAATGCCGCATTTGTTCCTGATAATCCAATCAGAGCTCGCCCATGACCCTGGATCCTCATATTCATTCTGTCTTCAGAATTGGAAAGAAAGTCATAGCTTGGTTGATTGACGTGACTGACTGAAAACCCTACATTGGTCTTGAACCCATCGTTTGATGACATATTGGTTGAGTTATGGTTCAGCGACCAGTTTAATCCAAAACCAAAGTCAACATAACTGTAGTTTTCAAATGCAAAAGATTCAATACTGGGTATGCTGGCATCGTGGCCACTTACACCATCATATTGATTATCCCATTGCATATTGGTTTGGTCGATTGATTTCTGACCAAAACCACCGTAGAGTCCGGCAGATAGCATTTGCTCATCATTGAGTTTAAGGTGGTATGCAATATTAACCTGTCCGGTTAATGTGCCATAGTCCAGATCACCTGCAACATCGTTAAATACTGCTAGACCAAGGGCCAGAAATCCTGTGCCTCCTGTACCTTTATTCAGATTTGCATCGTAGCCGAGTGCATAGGTAGTATATCCGTTACCAATGGCGCTCCACTGGTTTTTATAATTCAGTCCGATACGGTGACCTCCGTCGAAGAACCCGGTCAAAGCCGGATTCATCAATAAGGGTGCCTCATTATACTGGCTGAAATGTATGTCCTGTCCAAATACGGAAACCGCAAAAATGGAAAGGAAAATATAACTTATTAATCGTTTCATGATCTTCATGATTTTTAGCAAATTTATAATTTATCTGACAAGTGTTATGTTTCCCGATATTACAGACTCTGTTCCATCCAGGAAGGTTGCAGTCAGATAATAAACATATACACCCGGATTTACCGGCTGCCCCATGAATGTTCCATCCCAGCCATTATCAATTGAGGTGGTTTCGAACATTTTTTCACCCCAACGATCATAAATCGCAAATGAAATGAAATCAATTCCATCACCACGAACATACAAGATGTCGTTACTGCCATCGCTATTGGGAGAGAAAATATTGGGAACATAGACATGTGGATCATAGCAAGGCTCTGTTGAACCATAAACCATGATGCTGTCACCAGTCATACATCCGTTTGCATCACTAATCAGTACTCCCCAGTATCCCGGTGTGAGATTATAAATAGTGTCGTTACTTTCACTTGTTTCCCAGAGTATTGTATAAGGACTGGTTCCACCGCTGATATCAACCCAAACAGTACCGTCTCCGGCATCCTGGCAGGTTTCATCTAATGCGCTGAGAATAATGTCGGGAGATTCCCAGACAATGATATCGACTGTATCAGCATCTCCACAGGTTCCGCTTATGGTATATGTAATGCTGTGTGTTCCGCTTCCTGCTGTTGCCGGATCAAAGGTTCCGTTTGTGCCATTGGTAATTCCGGTTCCAGACCAGGTTCCACCATTTTCAGCGGCAGTAAGGGTAACAGCGGCTACATTATCACAATATGGTCCTGCAGGTGTAATGGTCGCGTCAGCCTGAGGGTCAACAGTAATAACAGTTGTTGCTGTATCCCCACACTGACCTGCAATGCCATATGTTACAGTGAATGTACCTGCTCCTGCAGTACCCGGATCAAAAGTTCCGTTATTGGGATCCGTAATTCCTGTACCACTCCAAACTCCACCGGTATCGGCAGCTGTTAGATTAATCGGGGCATCGAGAATACAATACGGCCCAGAAGGGGTAATGGTAGCATCAGCATTCTGAATAACTTCGATGTCTACCGTATCAGCATCACCACAGGCGCCGCTAATCGTGTAAATTATTGTATGTATTCCTGCACCAGCGGTACCCGGATCAAAAGTTCCGTTACTCGGCCCTGTTATTCCTGTACCACTCCAGACTCCACCTGTGTCAACAGCGGTGAGGTTAATCGGAAGATCATTCGCACAATAAGGTCCGGCTGGTGTAATTGTAGCATCTGCAACTGTATTTACAGTGATAAGAGTTGTAGCAGTATCACCACACTGACCCGCAATACCATATGTAATTGTATATGTTCCGGCTCCTGCTGAAGTTGGATCAAATGTTCCCAGGATCGGATCGGTGATACCAGTGCCACTCCATGTTCCGCCCGGATCTGCACCGGTTAGGTTAATTGATGGGTCATTTTCACAGAAAGGACCAGCAGGAGTGATCGTAGCATCAGCATTTTGAATAACGGTTACATCAATTGTATCAGCATCACCGCATGTGCTTGAAATAGTGTATATAATTTGATGTACACCTGCACCTGCAGTAGTGGGGTCAAATGTTCCCAATGAGCCGTTTGTAATACCGGTTCCTGTCCATGTTCCTCCTCCGTCAACGGCTGAAAGGTTTGTTGCCAGATCATTTTCACAGAAAGGTCCGGCAGGTGTAATGGTAGCATCCTGTTGAGCGTTTACAGTGATAGATGTTGTTGCTGTATCCCCGCAAGTACCTGCAATACCATATGTAATTAAATAGGTTCCTGCGCCTGCAACACCCGGGTTAAAAGTACCCAGAATCGGACTTGTAATACCAGTACCACTCCAGGTTCCTCCCGGATCAGCTCCGACAAGGGTAACGGCCGGATCAGAGTCACAATAAGGACCTGCTGGTGTAATGGTTGCATCAGCACTTTGAGTTACAACAATATCAACGGTATCAGCATCACCGCATGATCCGCTAATAGTATAGATTATTTCGTGAGTACCTGCTCCTGCAGTACCCGGATCAAATGTACCGTTAGAGGGATTAGTGATTCCTGTTCCTGCCCAGGTTCCGCCACCGTCTACAGCTGAAAGGTCAAGAGGTGTGTCTCCCGAACAATAAGCCAGCCCGCTTGTGATGGTGGCATCGTAAGATGAGGCTACAGAAATCAAGATACTTGCTGTGTCGCCACAAACGCCGGCAATCTCGTAATATATTGTGAATGTACCATTTCCTGCAGCACTTGGGTCAAATGTTCCATTTATAGGATCGGTAATTCCTGTTCCGACCCATGTTCCACCCGGATCTGCACCAACAAGGTTCTCTGCCGGATCACCTGTACAGTATGGACCAGCAGGTGAAATGGTTGCATCAGCGCTTTGCGTTACAACAATGTCTACGGTATCAGCATCACCACATTGACCTGCAATCGTGTAGATTATCTCATGTGTTCCGGCTCCGGCAGTGCCCGGGTCGAATGTGCCATTAGTTGGGTTTGTAATTCCAGTGCCTGCCCATGTACCTCCACCATCAACAGCAGTCAGGTCTAGTGCAGGATCTCCTGAACAATAGGTCAATCCACTTGTAATACTGGCATCTGCGTTTGGAAGAACAGTTACAAGAATATCATCCGTTGTAGTACATAAACCACCGGTTGTAACAGTTACTGAATATGTATTACTTACACCAACATCAATAGTAGGTGTGGTCTCAGTAGTGCTCCAGTTATAAACAGCACCCGGGTTTGTAGCATCAAGTGTTAGAAGGTCACCCTGACATATACTTGTGTCGGGGCCGAGATCCACAACCGGATCAGGAATTACAGTTACAGTTATTGAGTCCACATCGCTACATGCTCCGAGAGTTACGGTAACTGAATAATCTCCTGTTGTACCGGCGGGAACTGTTTGTCCTGATCCACCTGTGCTCCAGGTATAAGTGTCATAACCGGCACCCGCATCCAGGGTAATCGGATTGCTTGAACAAATGCTGGTATCATTTCCTATAAATACAACAGGATTCATTTTTACCAGTGCATATGGCAGTTGACTGAAATCATTCCATCCGGTTTGCGCTGCTTCATAAAATGGTGCACCAACTGTTATTGTAGAAGATGTTAAGGTGTACCACTCTGTAGAAGGGGCAGTATGCCATGCTCCAAGAAAGTCCCAGTCGCCGTCAGTTGTCTGATCATAAAAAATGCTCAGATCTACAGCAGCAGCGCCTGATGTGCGATCAATCTGATGATAGAACAACGGATTGACTTCGCAAATAGTACTTTCTGCCTGACTGCGGTCATAAGTTTCTGTTGTTGCATCCACATTAGCCATGCGTACAACATAAGTATTTGCAGCAGCGTTTGCCGGAGTAAGTTCAACAGGACGATATCTTGGTGTACCTGTACTTGATCCAACAGGGAATAGATATGTACTTGTAGAAGCTGTGTTTCTTGATAGAAAACCACCGTTATTGCTGCTTACAAAACCAGTGGTAAGCTGAATAGCTGTGGTACTGGTGTTGTTTACAAACATGGTATATACATCAGTAGCCAGCTCACGATCGTTCAGATCCAGTGTACCGGTTACGATTTCATCAATGGTTTGTGTTTTTATTCCTGATCCAAGCAGGGTCAGATTATAAAACGATGTAGTAACAGAACCGGATAGGTTCTGGGCGGCGCCTTCCAGAGAAACAGTGCCTGTAAATGCATTGAAGACACTGTTGTTAATCCAGTCGCCATTTACGTGAATGTTTCCGTATCCATTAATGGTTGCATTATTGGTTAAGCTGCCTGTAATGTATAGGTCGGCAGCCGTTGTTGTTGCAACATTAATGATTCCGGTCTGATTCTGGACATTGCCATTCACCTGTACAGTGGTGGCCGAATTCATATGAATTGTAGCTCCGTTATTGTACAGGACCTGTGCATTTGCCCATTGAAACAGTCCAATCAATAGCGTAAACAGCAGTATTATTTTCAATTTTGAAATTTTCATTGCTGTTTGGTTTTATTGGCTGTTAGTAGGATTAAAAGGTTCAACTCTTCCTGATTTATCTGAAGAAGCATCCTTCATCTCACCGGTGTTTTGCATTTCTATATTTGCGTTATAATATGATGATTCTCTTGTTTTACCATATAATTCTGGATTGAGATACCCGGGATGATCTTTTTCAACTTCAACCTGACGTTTTTCAGGATATTGCTGATACAATGCATCGTTTCTTTCGGCATATACAGTCCATGAAACTTCCATACCCTGATGTCCGCCGGCAATAATAAACTGACCGTCTTCAATTTTTTGTTTGATATAGAGGTTTGCATAATCTCCAATAGGAGTAAGCTGATATGAATAATTGATATTAATACTTTCAAAGTAATCAGGTAGTGTGATAACAGCTTCACCGTTTGAATCAAAAGCTGCAACACCACGATACATATTAAGTACTTCGTTTGATTCAATACAGAAATGTCTAAGCATTTTGTTCTCTGGATCAGTTGGGTGATCAATCACAAAGAACTTAGTTCCTGTTGCACCAATATCACCGGTTGCAAATAATCCCCATCCATTTACCAAATCGTAAGTTTCACCAACAACTCCATTAAAACCATACCCAGCTACACCGATTCCGTTTCCCATAGCACCATCATTATATCCAAAAACACCATAACCTGTTCCGTCACTTGTTTGCCCCCAAACACCGGTTATACCATCACCCAGAATTGCAATTCCGTCTCCTGTACCAATTGTAGCATAGTTTCTGCCAACCAGACCGTAATTATCACTGTCTTCGGTTTCACCCTGAACTCCTGATCCGTATTCAGTATATCCGTACACCCCCCATCCATAGGATGTGGTTCCTGTTCCCATTCCTAAAACACCAATAATTCCCTGTCCTTCAACACCATAACCATCATCTGTGCGTGCATTGTATCCAAATACACCGGCTTCACCCGTACTGGCAACATCCATAACTCCACCATATACTCCAATACCATTTCCTGTTCCTTCATAAAATCCGGCAACACCACCTGAGCCAAGGCCTGTCGCATTAACGTAATTGCTGAAGCTGGAACCCTGTATGGCATTGTAGATATTTGTTGTACCAGTAATAGTTGCTAATACGCCCACACCTGTATTGGTGTTTAATGCACCAATGGACCAGCTAAGAGCTTTATATGAGAAAACATCGAAGGCAGCGTTTGAAGTACCGGTAGCCGGTAGTTCAATTTTAACAGAACCATTGTCGGCAGTAATGGAATCTCCAACTCCAGGGCCACCACAATCATAAGCCTCGTCTAATGTGACGCAACCGCCACCACCGGCACCAACCTGAACCCAGGCAGATCCATTCCAGTAATAAAAGCCGGGAGTAACATCATTTACGGTAGCCGTGTTATACACCAGCAAACTGGTTGCGGGAGATGTAACCGGAGCAGCAGACGTTGTTATCGTTAGTGCTACCCTTGGAACCAGCAGCCCCATGTCGGTAGCTGTAAGGTCAAGTAATGCAGAGGCATTTGGTGTTGTTGTACCAATACCTACGTTGTTCTGAGCCTGAACACTCAGGCTGAGCGAAAAGATGGCAATAATGCCGACGAATAGAAGTCGTTTCATTTTTATTATGTTTTGTTTGTTATGACAAATTTTTTAGAACTAACAAATATATACCTTTTTAATAATTATTGCAATTTTGATTAGATGATAACAGCAAAATTGTGATTTTAGGAGTTATCATTTAGTAATCATATTATGAATTGCAGAATTATTATGCTGGATTAATGATTCAGATTATTTGACTTCAGAAGCTTTTCAGCGTTTAAAAAAAATTAAAAAATCACAATTTTTTGAACGATTTGCTTTCATAAGTTGTAGTAATAATAAAATCAAAACATGAAAACTACTCTTTCAACATTATTAATTTTGATAATAACTGTATTAGCAGTAGCACAGAAACCACAAAAAATTGTTTCGTTTGCCATTGAAGATCATGATTGCGATTGGTATACAACCCAGACCGATCTTTGGGGAAAAGAAATTGCAAAAGACAGCCTAAATGCCGATGCATGGATGAACTATTATCTGGCATCGCGTTATAAAGTAATTCATTGCACAGAAAAGATGTATTATCCAACGCCTGAGGAAATGCAAAGTTTGACGGATATACTGAATGAAATGAAAAACTATGTTCCTAAAAGTTATGAATATAATTATCTAATGTACTATAACGGAGGGAAAGACCCTGAAAAAAACAAATATTTGCTTAAAGCCTATGAAATCGATCCTGAAAGAACGGAAATATATGGAGACTTGATTGTGTATTATGAAATCAATGGTAAGTACAATGACAAGAAATTAATTCTTCAGAAGAGGGAAAATAAGGAGCCAGCATCACCCGGAATGATGGCGTGGAATTATAATACCCTCTATCCTTTGGATGAAAAGGCAATTATTTTAACTTACGGAGATAATGACACCTATCAGAAATGGACATTACAGGAAGTGTACGGAGTTAGAAAAGATGTACAGGTCATTAATATGAGTCTGGCAATGATTGAAGAATACAGAAACAGGCTTTTTGAAGAAGCAGGAATAGAACCGTTTACAATGCAGGTTGATTCTACAAATTATATGATATACAGTGCTCTAATTGTTGAACATATTTGTAAAAACAGTGGTGACAGACCTGTTTATATTAGTGCTTCAATGTCTGAAGATCTTTTTAAGGATCTGAAAGATAGTCTTTATCTCGAAGGGTTAGTGTATAAATATAGTGAGGAAAGATATGATAATATTGCAGTTATTAAACGTTTTTATGAAAAAGAAATGCTTAAAGATTATATCGTGGCTCCAATAAAATTTGACAGGAGTAAACCCATAGTAGATCGCTCAAATCTGAATTATATACCTGCATTTATTCAACTCTATGATCACTATAAACTGAGTGGTGAAAAAGGAAAAGCAGAAGATCTTGGAGAACTGATAATTCATATTGCGCGCGAATCAGGAAACGAAAACTACAGGGAATACGTTACTCAATATATTCAGGGCGAATAATGGGTCGAAAAGGAGGCAGCTATAATCAATTTTCCAATGAAAGTCTGATTGAATATATTGTTCAGTCAGACAAAGCTGCTTTTGCCGAGCTTTATTCCCGTTGGGTAATAAAAATTAAAAAGTTTTTCCTTAACCTTTGTGAGTATGATGAGGATACTGCAAATGATCTTACGCAGGATTTGTTTTTGAAAATACTTGAAAGAGCGGGTACTTTTGATTCTGATCAGAAATTCTCTCCGTGGGTTTTTACTATCGCGTATAATCTGTTTAAGAATGAACTCAGGAAAAGAAAAACCGATGAGCAATTCAGAAATAACACAGGAGAATCAGATGAAATTTTTTATACCGGAGTTGAAAAATCAATAGACCTTAAAAGCTCATCTAAATTTGTGCAATCTATGTTGAATAAGCTTGATCCTGCTGTTAGAAGTATTTTTATTCTGCGCCATGTAGAGGAATTAACAGTACCTGAGATTGCAAGAATCACGTCATTACCAGAAGGAACAGTGAAATCGAGATTGTTTTATGCCCTGAAAAAACTGTCGAAAGAACGACAGCAATATCAATTAAGTGAATGGATATGAAAAATACAGAATCATATAACAGGTTTGAAGAATTGCTTAAAAGCAAATCATTTCTGGAACTTACTACAGAGGAGCGTTTGCTTGTATCAGAGTTCGTTACTGAATCTGAATTTGAGAGTATGGCAGCATTGCTTTCAGATATTAATGAGCCAAACACATTGACAAGTTTACCCGGGGGAGGGGCAGAAGAAGTTTGGCAAAAGTTTTCAGGAGCTGAGAATTCGAAGGTCATTCCATTCAGAAAAAGAAAAGTATCTGTTTTGTGGCCTATTGCTATGGCTGCTTCTGTGGTATTGTTGTTGTTTATTAAGTTTTCGGCAAAGAATATTGTGTTTAATTCAGCTTCTGACAGAAATGTGTCTGTATATACCTGCGCAATTCCTGTGATTCAGGAGATTGTAAAAGAAATCCCGGTATATATTCAATCAACCCCAAATTCCGATATTGTTTATAAGGAATCTGAATATGGTGGTTATAATGATCACTCTGTTTATGTACCTGCTCCGGAGATGATTCAGATTGATAAGTCTCAGCGACAGGGAACAAACACAAGCGAAATGGGTGAATTGAACAATTTATTTGTTAGTGTCAATTAATATTGTAAAGTATCTATCTTTTCAGACAGTTCATTAACCAGCTCCGGATATTTACTTTCATCTCGCCCAAGTCTTAAGAGTTTTTCTTTTTCAGCGTATTTCACTTTAATGTGGCGGTTTTCAAGTTTAATGGATTCAAATTCAGACAGCTTTACTTTGAGGCGTTTATCAATATTAAAAACAATATGTTTTTTTCTTATGAAAATATATTGGTCAGAACTAATAATTCCCAATACCGGCAACAAAAAAGTACTAATCAGGTAGAAAGCGCTGAACTCGGGCATGCTGGAAATATCAAACAGGTAGTACATATAATAACTAAGGCCTGCTAGTATCACCATTAATATAATTACGCTATGGTTGATGTGGAGTAGAATTATTCTGCTTTGGAAATACCAGAGCCTGATTTCCCTGAATAGAAAATACAGTGGCACAATTAATATAATACCGGCCAGAATATAGTATTCTTGTCCTGCTACTTCGAAAATGGTAGTCATATTCAGAATGAGCAGCACCAAAAATGCAAGTATTACAACAATATTTACTCCCCGTCTTATTAGCATCTTTTATAGATTGAAAGTTCTCAGTTCCTTCAGTAATTCATGTGGTTTTTGTAGTAACCCGGGATTCTTGTCAACATGAATCTGAGCAGATACAGTCATTGTGCGCACATCGATCTGTGTTTTTCCGTTATTGCAGACTTTAACCAGCAATACATTACCCATTTTTAGCACTACACTTTCAACTTCCTTCCCTGTTTCTTTCAGGGATTGAATGGCTTGGTCGAGTTCCTGGTTATCAGATTTTCCATATTGCAGCAATTGATGAATGGCAAATATTCTATCGTACACTTCTTTCATGGTAAGAGTTTCTTTAGAAATGCCCATGCGTTCGCTGTATCTCTCAGGTTTTCGGTCGGGATGATAAAATGAGAAACCGGATGCTTCTACAATATTAATTAAAGCAGTATGTATTCTTGCAATAGCATCCTGATCATCGGTGTCGATAAAAATATTAACCGGCAGGTGACGTTTTAAAGAACGTGTTTTGTATGCAGTATTGATAGAGTTAAATGAAATATATTCGTTGAAAGCATTTTGCAGAATATATATCTGATCTTTCAGCCTTTGTAGTTCACTATGGTGTTCAACTTCCATTCTGTCAACAGCTTCTTTGTAGTACTGATAGTATTGACGCATCAACTCATTCTGAGGTCCTGCAGCCATAAGTCGTTTTCCTTCTTCGGTATCAGTGAAGCTCTGGAAATTTTCAATGAATTTATCGGCAAGACTCTGTGCCTGCTTGTCGTATTGAGTGGGATACTTCCATGAGTTCCTGGGGTTGAGAATCTTGCCGTCTACACCTTCGAGCTTTTTTGGGATCTGAAGTCCAAATATTGATAATTCTTCAAATTCTGCATTGTCGATACTGCCGTCGAGAATGGCAGAAATAATTCTTCGTGTGGAAGGAAGGTCAATTCTGCGTCCGATTCCATATGGTCCCTCAATCCACCCTGTATTTACCAAATAAGCAGTAGCACCGTGTTCGTCCATCTTGCGAATCAGCTCATGCGCATACTTAATAGGATGCAATAATAGGAATGCCGCACCAAAGCAGGCTGAGAATGTTGGTACAGGCTCCTTTATTCCACGCTCAGTTCCGGCAAGCTTGCTCGTAAACCCGCTGATGAAATAATACATGGCCTGATCGCGGGTAAGTTTAGCCACCGGAGGTAATACACCAAAAGCATCAGCTGTAAGGAAAATTACTTTTTTGGGATGGGTTCCCTTGGAAACCGGTCTTACAATATTGCGAATATGATGAATAGGGTAGGAGACCCTTGTATTCTCTGTTTTCTGGGCAGAATCGAAATTGATCTCGCCTGTGTTTTCATCATATACTACATTTTCGAGCAATGCATCTCTGCGGATGGCTTCGAAAATATCAGGTTCTTTCTCTTTGCTCAGGTTTATACATTTTGCATAACATCCACCTTCAAAATTAAAAATTCCCTCATCATCCCAGCCATGTTCATCATCGCCAATCAGAAAACGATCGGGATCGGCCGATAAAGTGGTTTTACCTGTACCCGACAATCCAAAGAAGATAGCAGTGTCACCATTTTTACCCATATTTGCTGAGCAGTGCATGGCCGCAATATTTTTAAGCGGAAGAAAATAATTCATGATGCTGAAAAATCCTTTTTTGATTTCTCCTCCGTACCATGAGCCACCTACAACCGACATTCTTTCCTTAATATTGAAGGCTACAAATACATCACTGTTAAGTCCATGCTCCTCCCATTTGGGATTGATTGCTTTACAGGCATGAAGCATAATGAAGTCAGGTTTGAAATTCTCGAGTTCACTTTCCTCAGGACGAATAAACATGTTCTTTACAAAATGGGCAGCCCAGGCCACTTCAGTAATGACCCTGATTTTTAGTCGGGTATTGTCGTTGGCACCAACATAGGCATCCATAACATATAGCTTCTTGCCGGTTAACTGTTCTTGACCAATCTCAAGTAGTTCATTCCATACTTTTTCACTGATGGGTTTATTATCGCTGCTTTTTCTGTTCGGTCCTGCCCACCAAATGTTATCGCTGCTTTCGCTCTCCTGAACAATGTATTTATCCTTGGGCGACCTGCCGGTAAAGATACCGGTGTCAACAGCAACAGCACCCAGATTGGTGGTAAAACCTTTTTCATACCCCTCCAGCGACGGGTCTGTTTCATGCTTGAATAATTCCTCGTATGACGGGTTATAATATAATTCCTCCACATTCTGAATCCCCGACTCAGAAAGTTCAGCACGCACTTTATCTAGCAAATGATCCATTCCTCAAAATTATTTCCCGCAAAAGTAGTGAATTAATGTTAATTTCATATTGAAGAGACCGATTTAAACGGACAAAATACTAATGCTGATTAAAATTGTATGTTTGTATCATGACTATACGTCTTGCCCATATAGATGATATACGCAGAATAGACAATATCTACAACCAGGCCATTGCAGCCGGTGAGCAAACCGCTCATACCGAACCGTATACTTCAAAGCAAAGAACGGAGTGGTTTAAAGCTCATTCGCCGGATCAGTTTCCAATATTTGTGGCAGAAATTGATGGAATCATTGCCGGTTTTGCATTTGTAAGTCCCTATCGCCATGATCGAAAAGCGTTAAACAATACAGCGATACTAAGTGCCTTTGTTGACATAAAAATGCATAGAAAAGGAATAGGTAAAGCCCTTATTATTCATATGGAAGAAGCATGTAAGGAAATTGGAATAAGAAATCTTTTTGGAATCATAATAGAAACCAATACACCCAGCATTGAGCTTATGAAAAAATGCGGCTATACCCAATGGGCCCATTTACCTCTGGTGGCCGAGTTTGATGGAAAGGAAGTGGGACAGGTGTATTATGGGAAGCGGATTGATTAATTTCGTTCTAAATCCCTTCGATTTACAATTCACCTCTTTCAAGCAAATAGCAACGGCCATCTTTCCACAAAAAGTCAAGAACAGAATTCATGGCATTTAAATTCCATGTTTGTAGGAATTGCTGTCGTCGCCTATGGTATTTATTATCAATTGAGAAAATAACCATTCCGCCGCGAGATAATTCTCTTCTTATTTTATTCCATGGAATGTGAATGTCTTCGGATTTGAACTTAAACAGTCGGAATTTTCTTATTGTAATTCCTTTTTTGCCAATTCTAAACTTGCCAACCTGAACATCCTTGCCGTTTTTTAAGTCATCTATCATTTTATTGGCAATTATGGAAGTTACATGCTCCCATAAAGCATGAACAATTTCCTGATATAGTTTATCCTGTGGTGATTCAGTATTTTTTCGCGAAAACTTTTTTTGAAAAGATATCTTGATCTTATTACCTTGTTTATCAACAAGAAAAATATTGAATATTTTATTCGCCTTAACTCCGTTAACATATACCTGGGTGCTGCCATATTTTATTTTATCAATATCCCGGCAAAGCAGAGTTGTATTATTAAAAGAAACGGAGTTCTTACTGATAAGAAGTTCTTTTCTTTTTATTTTGAATTTGTAAACGGATTTGTTTTCAGAGGCAGTGAATGTATCCATAACGGAAAGTATCTATTTGTGAGTTGTGACTACCAAACACTTTGGGCGCATTGGCTTCTTATTGGCAAAAGTAATGATTTATTGTTAATTTCTTATTGGAAAAGAGTGTGGATTTATACTGATTTTAATTAATATTGTACTCTAGTGCTTACCCAATTAAGAAATCATTTCTATTCTATATCTTTCTACTAGTTGTAAATTGTGTCTCGGCTCAAGAACAGAGTTTTTATCACTCTGAAAAACAAATTGATACATGTAATTGCAATGATTCTTCCATTCTTATAAAACAGGGTTTACGATATAAGGATATTCGTTGGGAAAGAGACTTGCAGATTCCTGCCAAAGGTAGATTAGTAGAGGAAAGTCATTATCTAACCACACAAGATGCATTTCCGGATTCAGGTTTTCCGAAAAACATTACTGATAGTATTGAATCTCATTTAGAAAGATCTTTTTTATTGTACAAAAAGTTTGATACGAGTGCTGTTTTTGAAGATGTTTACAAAAATTCGTATAATCGGGTATGGACGCCTGCTGAAAATGGAGAATGCGGGCAAGGCTCAATAGGGAAGACACAGTTGAATTTGCTAAAACCCGAATATGAAATGTGGATGATCACCATGATGTGGCGCGATGGCAGCAGACCCAAGCCAGGTACAAAGTTTATTTTATCTGCAAATAACAGAAGCGTTGTAGTAATTGCAGGTTTTGAAACCGGCCCCGCAAGTGAAGAGTTTTTAGGAGGTGTGACCTGCGAAGTGCATCGATGGTTGAAAACGAATAGCTTTTCTGAGATAGAGATCATTTTTCCAGTAAACCAAAATCTTCAGCCTGGTCCTGTTTTTTGTGGGTCTAGTAATTAAAAGTGAACCATATTTTTAGGTATCGTTGCTGAATCTCTCTGTTGCGAAAACATTATCGTTTGATAGTTTCGCCGTTGACGGAATCTACGCCGAGTGGCTGAGCTGTCCTTGCGTGATTATCGCGTCTGCGTTCCGACCAAAGGAGGATCCTGGCGTGATGGGGTAGGCTTCAGCGAAAGATAATTAGCAGGTTTTTGAACTTAAACCTCGCTGTAGAATCTATCTACAGCGAAAATATTGTTGTATGAAAGTTTCGTCATAGACGGAATCTACGCTGAGTCAAAACTATGTCGAGTCAAATATATAATATCTATACTCCTTTTCTATTTGTATCAAGGTTTTTAACTCGCCTGAAACTACAAAAGATAAAGTTTTGTGACGACCCAGAAGGCGTTTCATGATCCACTGTAATGCAGTTAATTTTCTCAAAATACATTTTTAGTTTGTCTGCCATTGTTGTTTCTGAGTATTGCATAATCTCTATTCCGCTACATTTTTTAGGTCCTTGATCAGAAAATGTGCCTAATATCAAGCTTCCAGAAGGATTTATATATTGTTGAATTGTCTCTGTATAACTTGTGATTTCTTTTTCTTGAGTCAAAAAGTGAAATGCTGCTCTGTCATGCCAGCAGTCGTATTTTTCAAGTGGTTTATAAGTTGCCACATCAGCAACTATCCATTTTACTTTTGATGCGCTTGAACCAAGTCGTTTTTTTGCTCTATTAAGTGCCGCTTCTGAGATGTCAAGAACAGTAATGTCTCTATAACCTAGATCAATTAAGTAGTCAACTAAATAGCTGTCACCACCACCAACGTCGATTACCTTTGCATGTGTAGGAATATTTAGCTGATTAAAGAAAAATAGTGAAGTCTCAGGCTTAGCCTGAAACCAACTCACTTCATTAATTTGTTTAGTGTTGTAAATGTTTTCCCAATGTTTTTTTCGATCAAAATCTTTCATCTATGGTTGAGTTCTAAATGATTTGTTTTCCTTAAATGGTCAACTCAATTGAGTACCTGTTTTTTACCTCCAAAGAAAAGGATTAACGCCAAGCTAAAGTAAAGATATCCAGGTAAATATATTAAAATTATAGCTATTTCTCTTCTACTCAAAAAAGGTTCTTTTCGATTTCAAACTATGCCAAGTGCGATAAACTCTACACAACCCTGTGAAGGTTATCTTCTTTAGATTCGCCTGATGATGCCGTCATCAATATATCAGCAGCTATTCTTTAACCAATCTAATAACAGCTTTCTTATTCCCCGATTCAATCACGATGAGATAAACATTTGTTGGCTCTTCAATAGAAAGATCCAATAATTGGCAATCATTGTAGGTGTTAGACCGGATTGTTTTTCCTGCTAAATCTGTCAATGTTATAGTGACAGTTTGATAGTTTTCTCCCAAGTCTATCGAGAAATTTCCATCCGTAGGGTTAGGGTAGAGCAGAAGATTATTTCCAAATCCGTTTTCAATAATATTTACTCCTGTAATCTGTACGCAATTTGAAGTATCA
>PKSX01000112.1 GCA_002869435.1 Marinilabiliales bacterium
AAATCATCGCTTTCAGAAACATCAACCGACAACCAACCGGCAATAGGAGAGGGATGGTTTTGACGAAACTCTTCACTGGTAACATATAAAGTTCCAATATGGCCTGCAAAACCCCATTTGTGCACTGAGCACGTTAACACATCTATATTCATGGCTCTCATATCCGGAGGAAAAAAAGGAAAAGCCTGAGTGGCATTTACAATGAAAAGAACATTTCTTTTTTCCAATTCACGCCCCAGCGCAAGCAGATCCTGCCTGAAGCCGGTTCCATACTGCACATATGATGTTTGTACAGCAAGGGTGTTTTCATCACACAAAGCCAGAATGTCTTCAACAGGATAACGGTGGTTTTTGTGTTTGACATAGCGCATTTCAATGTCCAGATACTCCAAAGGAACAGTGTTGGAAGGAAACTCCTCCTCCATACTTACAATATTGAAATCCTGATGCTTGTTTTTCAGAGCCAGCCCTGTGAGCGACATGGCCATGGAGTTGCTTTCAGCCAAAGAAACATCTTCTTTTTGACAATTTAGCATTCCGGCAATGGTTTCAAACATTTCTTCCTGCTTCTCAATGTCCTTGTGAAAAAAGATATCACCATGCTCAGTTAATGTTTGATACCCCTCCTGAACCTTTTTGAAAACAGGTATTGGCATCGGGCTCATACCCGCACTCTGAAAATAGTGATAGTTTTTACAAACGGGAAACTGAGTTCTTATTTTTTCAACATCCATAATTTTCGAGTTTATACAAATATATTGAAATACTTTAAAGACTCTACTATTAGAGACGCAGATTTACGCCGAAGCATATTTTTTACGGATTAACGCGGATTGTTAGGCATGCCAGAATCAATCAAATCCGTCATTTTTTTGCACAGCTCTGGAGGATAAAATGAGGTCTGTTAGCAAAACAAAACAATCTGCGAAAATCCGTAATTCAAATAAAACAGCGTATATCTGCGCCCCTACACATCAAAATTGCAAACCCATTCATATAAAACAGAAAATATTTATTGAATTCGGTGCAACCACATTGTATATTGTCAAATCTTTATATTTGTACAAAAGCACCGATATGCGACTTTTATTCATAATTGTTTTAATTATATCAGGTTTTCATACTGTATTTTCGCAGAATGAAGAAATTTCCATAATACCCAAGCCGGTTTCAATTGAATTTACAGATGGCCAGTTTGTTTTAGACGAACATGTTCGCTTTTTCATAGGTTTTCAACCTGAATTATACAAACCCTGTAAGGCTTTTATAGACTATTTTAGGTTCGAAATAGGTTTCCATATTGATATTGACAGGGCGAAAGAACCCGGCTACAGTTATATTAATGTTGAAACCAGTGATACTGCGGAATGGTGTGGGGAAGAAGGATATCACCTAGAAGTAACTGAAGAAGAAATCAATATTACAGCATTGAAACCGGCTGGTATTTTTTATGCTCTTCAATCGCTGAAACAGGTGTTATTGTATTCAGAGTTTACGCCCAGAGGTTTTGCAAAAAATATATTTTATGCTCCGGCATGTATTATTCATGACAAGCCCCGTTTTCAATGGCGAGGCATGAATCTCGATTGTTGCAGGCATTTTATGGAAAAAGATTTTGTGAAACGATATATTGACCTGCTCGCTTTTCACAAAATGAACGTTCTACACTGGCATCTGACCGAAGATCAGGGTTGGCGGATAGAAATTAAAAAATACCCAAAGCTTACTGAAATTGGCGCATGGCGAATTGAAGAAGACGGAACCCGCTATGGTGGATATTACACGCAGGATGATATTCGGGAAATAGTTGCATATGCTGAAGATCGTTTTATCACAGTGGTTCCCGAAATTGAAATGCCGGGTCACAGCATGGCTGCATTGGCGGCCTATCCGCATTTATCATGTACCGGTGGCCCGTTTGAAGTGGAAAACCGCTGGGGTGTTTTTAAAGATATTTATTGTGCAGGCAATGATTCTGTTTTTGCTTTTTTGAAAGACGTTCTCTCTGAGGTAATGGTTCTTTTTCCATCAGAATATATCCATATTGGTGGTGATGAGGCTCCGAAATACCGCTGGGAAAACTGCCCCAAATGCCAAAAACGCATAAAAGACGAAGGCCTTGCCGATGAACATGAGCTTCAAAGCTGGTTTATAACTAAAATTGAGGAGTTTTTGAATGATAACGGACGCAAACTTATAGGCTGGGATGAAATACTTGAAGGAGGGCTTGCTCCATCGGCAACAGTACAATCATGGCGTGGATTTGAAGGCGCATTCGAAGCGGCAAGCCACAATCATACCGCTATTGTTTCTCCCACCAGTCATTGTTATTTTGACTATGGTGTGGGAACAACTAATCTTGAAAAAGTCTACTCTTTTGAACCAATCCCGGATGGGTTACCAACTGATAAGCACAGGTATATCCTTGGTGGCGAATGTAATATGTGGAGTGAGCGCGCTCCGCAGGAACTTGTTGACAGCAAGGTGTTTCCGAGACTTTGCGCCATTAGCGAAGTGCTGTGGTCGCCAACAACAGATCGCTCTTTTGATGAATTTCATGAAAGAATGCAATCGCATTATTCTCTGCTAGATAAACTGGGGGTTGAGTACGGTTTTGAAAACGAACCCATAATTATTGAAGGATTATCAAACACAGCAGGAGCTCAATTTTTAGTGCGAATGTTTCCCGGGCAGGAAGGGCTGACAATACATTATACCGTTGACGGGACTGAGCCCGATGAATATTCATCAGAGTGGAAAAATGCTTTTTACAGTGACACTTCTTTTATTTTGAAAGCTATTGCTATTGACGGGGACAATAAATCAGAAATTTACACCCGTCGTTTTCAGATGCACAATGCTTTTTGTCATCCCTATCAATTAAACG
>PKSX01000213.1 GCA_002869435.1 Marinilabiliales bacterium
CAACCGGGACTTTTTGTTCAATCCAATTTTTGTTTATATATTTGTTAACAATATAATTTACAAATTAATACCAATATGAAAACCCTTTTGCCAATTCTGCTTTTCTTCTTTGTATTGGCTTCTAATGCACAAGAGTGTTTAATTGCTCATTATCCATTTAGTGGCGACGCCCTTGATGTTATGCCCAATTCTTATGACGGAATTGTTTTTGGTGCCACCCTTACCAATGATATGAATGGTGCGCCCAATAGTGCATATTATTTTAATGGATCTACAGCATATATTCAATTGAATAATAATGTGACTATTATTCCCACAACAAATTTCTCAATTGCTGCATGGGCCAGAATGGATGGTCAGGGCGGTGGAATTGAGGGAAATAATCAGATTTATGTTCAGCGGAACAATTCCACTCCAACTACTTCAGCAATAGGGTTCAAAAGTGAAAATGCTAATGGAAACATAGAGTTTGCCGTTCGAACAGTAGGCAATTATGTTGAGTATATTGAATACCCGGCACCTTCGTATGGTGGGTGGAATCATTATGTTGCTGTGTGTAATGCAGATTCGATGAAAATCTTTTTAAATGGCGCCATGGTAGTAGGAGATGATTTTACTCAGTCCGGTGGGAATGTAACAGCTATTGATTTTGTAGAGATTGGACGACAATACTTTAATAGTGCAGTTCAGGGTGCTTTCTATGGTGCAATTGATGATGTTAGACTCTACGATTGTCCTTTGACTGATGCAGAAGTGGCCAATCTGTTTACAACAACATATATTCCAATTCTAAACAAGCATAATGGATATTCCATTTTTCCGAACCCTACAAGTGATATTATAAATATTGCCGGCCCGGCTGCCGAAGAGGTTACGTTGAAATTGGTTGATATGCTTGGATCTGAAGTTTCTTATACATACGTGAACGAACATGCCATTGATATCTCATTATTGGATAATGGGGTGTATTTTCTGTCAGTATATGATGATAAAGGCAATGTTCAAACTGTAGAGAGGATTATTAAGAAATAATCTCAAGTCGATTTCAATTCAGATACATGATTCTTCTTCCTGAGCCCTGACAGGGAGGAGTTTGAGGTGGGGGTGCAGTTTGCATCCGCGCAAATCCGTAATTCGGGTGAAACTGCGTATATCCGCGTCCTAAAATCACAATACTATTCCATATGCAACGTTAATGTAAAGATTTTGTCTTTTTATCGAAGGCAACCTGAAATTTGTAATTTTGTATCTAAAATCAATGAATATGAAAAAATTCTTTTTTATTCCGTTTGCAGTAATTATGGCTTTTGCCCTGGCTTTTACAGCCTGTAATGATGATGACGATGATGATCCTGGTGATACTCCTAATCCACCTGTAACGGGATCAAACGTTGTAATTATCGATTATAATATTACCAACGTAACCACCTGGTCGGGTGATAGTATTTACATTATTAAGAAATATGATTTCTATGTGCAAAACACCCTTACCATTGAGCCCGGGTGTATCATTAAATTCCATCCTGCCGATGGGCCTTACATGATGCTGGGTGGCTCAGGAACCATTATTGCCCAGGGAACAGCAGCCGATCCTATTGTATTTACATCTTATAAGGACGATGCCCATGGCGGAGACAATAATGGAGATGGAACAGCTACATCACCGGCACCAAAAGACTGGGGTGAAATCAATACCAATGGTTGTAACGGCTCTATATTCGAGTATTGCGAGTTTTATTATGGTGGCGATGTGCTCTATAATGCCACGCTCACACTTTATGGTGATAACTACACCGTAAACAACTGCACTTTTGCACATAATGATGGCTCTTATACTTCATCTGCTGGCGATGTAGGTGTTTTGAATGCATCTGATGCAGAAGCCAATACTACTATTACAAATAATGTGTTTTACGATAATGTACGTCCGCTTTCCATCAGCGATGCATTTAGCTTAGATGCTTCAAATATTTTCCATAATCCGGCCAATACTTCGGAAACCAATACTTATAATGGGATCTTCGTGGAAACCATAAATCATGTTTCTTCAAATATTACCTGGGAAGAAACGGAAGTAGCCTTTGTTATTGACGATAATGATTGGTGGATTTTAAGTGGATATCATTTGACTCTGGCCAATGATGTAGTGCTTAAATTTAAAGCAGGTTCTTTCATAGTACTCGATGATGGAACCTCCTCTATTGTGAATTATAATGGCAGCGGCGTATATTTTACTTCTTACAAAGATGATACATATAAAGGCGATACCAATGCTGATGGTTCAGCAACAAGCCCTGCAGCAAATGATTGGGGGGGGATCTATGATAACACGTTAACCATTCCAAGTCCGTATTATTATGGATGGGCTAATATTTTGTATGACTCATACTAGGAAAGTATAAGGTGAAAAGTGGAAAGTACTTTTAACTTTCAACTTTTAACTTTATACTAAGAAAGCATCAGCAAAGGCTGGTGCTTTTTTATCTATAATACCAAAGTCTGTATTCTTCAGGTACAATAATCATCATTTTCTCAAATAATTGCTTCAGCTCTTCCTGCTCTTCAAAATAGACATATATTTCTTTTTCTATTCCGTCTATAGAAATGAAATACATCAGGTGATGTTCGCCTTTTACACCGGTGTTTACATATTCATCTTTAAGACCTTCGAGCGATAAATTAGAAATGATGAGCTCAATTTCGCTTACTTTATCCGCCGCTAAAGTTATATTGCAAACTGTATCACATGGCTTGTCGTTGGTGTAGAACTTTATGGCTTCAAACTCTCTGTTTTCCAATTGCATTGAGAATATCTTATAAGTTCCTTTTCTAAATATTTCAATCTTTACGGAGTAATCTTTCATTTTTTTTGAATTGCTTTGTGCGTAACTTTTACTATGAATTACGAAACCGGAAATCAATAGCAACAGAAGCAAGGTTGGTTTTCTCATCAGGTATTTATTTGAAGGTTGTTCTATATAATCATATCAAAGATAAAAAATTGCGTCTAATAGATAATCAATGATAATATTTATTATACATGACTATTTTAACTAATAATGAATAAAAAAAACAGCTCCTGAACAGGAGCTGTTTTTGGTTAAAGAGTTTTATTCTATTGAATCATGAAAGAAACATTTCCTGATTCTTGTGCACCCGTAATGTTAAGAATGTACTGACCGGATTCCAGTTCAGTATTTATAAGATTGCTCAGGGTATGAACATTATACCCGTTTTGAAGAATGATATTTTTACTGCTAACCTGGCGTCCTGTAATATCATACACTGAAATATTTGCGCTTTCGGTACTGTGCCAAACAATTCCCAGCACTGATGTTTCATTTGTCGGATTTGGATACAAAGTAATTACAGGTTTATTCAGTTCCTTAATATCAGTAATTACAGCAACATCGACCTGATTTCCACTTTCAATTTCTTCTGAAGTGGCATTACGAACAAATGCAGTTACTTCACACTCAGTCATGTCATAATTAGCCGTGCTGTTGTCAAACTGATAAGTTTGTGTAAACAGTGAACCTGTTGTGGTGCTTCCTGTTATGCTCTCGCCCCATTGTTCGGTGGCCAGTGCTTCTCTGAAGACATGATAATGTACGTAACTTGTACCTCCGTTGCTTTGCTCTGCAATCAGGTTGTTTTCAGCAAGAGCAACATATAAAGTAACGGCATCGGTAACATCGGCTGTAAAATAAACTTCAACAGTTACATCAAGTTGCTGTGTTGTAGTATTGTATTCTGCATATAGTCCAACATTAAGTGGTGATGATTCACTTGTAATTGTTGATACAGAACTTGACCAGATACTGGTGCTGCTGATTTTCTCTCCAGCGCTCCATTCTCTGCGATTAATGAAAGCAGATGGCATGAAACGGCTGGTACCGCAAAACGGAGTGGAGTAAAAAGCGTCTAAATATGCACGACGAAAGTCAGGATCTGTTGCATTGTAAGGCGATGTGTAGCTGCTGTTTGTTGGATGGTATCCTATTCCAAAAGCAGTTCCGGGATTTGAACTCAGTATTGAGGCCAATAGTGTGTGTCCTGCCGGGCAGTTTGGGCAACGTACACCGGTGAACTCTTCCAAAATGGCCACTTTATTCATTGGCGTTGTACTTACATACACTTGTGAAAAAGCGGACGAGATTGAAATTACACAAATTAATGCGAAAGAAAGTAAAATTGATTTCATAAGTTTTGATTTTGGTCTACAAATATAATCCAGTATATATGAATCAGAAAATTTTATTTGTTAAAAAGAAAACAATAGAATAAATAATACATCATATTGTCTTCGGATTCTGCATTAAAAAATTCTATATATTTGTTCGTAAATCAAGAAAACACTATGAGTATTCTAGTAAACAAAAACTCGAGGATAATTGTTCAGGGCTTCACCGGAAAGGAAGGCTCTTTTCATGCAAGTCAAATGATTGAATATGGTACCCCGCTGGTTGGTGGTGTTACACCGGGAAAAGGCGGAACCATGCATTTGGACCTGCCTGTATTTAATACTGTAGCTGATGCTGTAAAGGAAGTTAACGCTGATACTTCAGTGATTTTTGTACCGGCTGCATTTGCAGCCGATGCCATACTGGAAGCTGCAGAAGCAGGCATAAAGCTTATTGTTTGTATTACTGAAGGAATTCCGGTACAGGATATGGTTAAGGTTAAAGAGTTTCTGAACAAAACAAATTCACGTCTGATAGGACCAAACTGTCCGGGGATTATTACTCCCGGTGAAGCTAAACTTGGAATTATGCCCGGTTTTATTCATAAGCCTGGTCGAATAGGAATTGTTAGCCGCTCAGGGACCCTCTCATATGAGGCTGTTGATCAGATTTCAGGTGTCGGGCTCGGGCAGTCTTCTATGGTTGGGATTGGAGGAGATCCAATTATTGGTTCTTCAATGAAAGAAGTAGTAGAGCTTTTTATGAATGACCCGGAAACAGATGGTATTGTTATGATTGGTGAGATAGGTGGTAATGCTGAAGCTGAAGCCGGTGAATATATCAGAGATCATGGAACCAAACCAGTTGTAGCATTTATTGCAGGAGCCACTGCACCTAAGGGGCGTACTATGGGACATGCAGGTGCTATTATTGGCGGGAAAGCAGATACTGCTCAGGCTAAGAAGGAAATTTTGAAAGAATGCGGACTTACTGTTGTTGATAGTCCGGCAGATTTGGGCGAAGCCATGAAAAATATGGTTGGATAACCTGTTATTATTGGAAATTGTAAATTTAGAACTTGAAATTTACAATGGTTTTGTGGATTTCTTCTCGAATATCATATCAATGGTAGCTCCCCTGCGAAATAGTGTAGCCAGGAATTCTTCAATCAGGGCAGGGAAGAACAGTATTGCAGTAGAGATGCCGTATAGCAGAAAGGCAATAACTCCTATAATCTTTTTTAACCGGCTTCTGTTCATGAGCATATCATAGAACACATTGCGTTTTCGTGTGAATAAGTTTTGTACGCTGATTATAAAACCCGACATGTTTTGAACAGGATTAAAATGTTTTGACTTCACATATTCAAAACCTTCTTTTTCAAGCCGAATGATTAAGGTTTCAGGTCTTATAAAATGCAGGTGCCATTCAGGATCGAGGTGAAACCAGTGTTTGCCAAATAGATTAAACTGAAATGAAGTGCGGTTAGGTATGGCTATATATAGTAAACAGTTATCGTTTGATATTTTGCTGAGTTTTTGAATGGTCTTTTCCGGATTGGCAATATGCTCAAAACTGTGAATCATAGAAATAATAGAGAATTTATCTTCTCCTAAGTCAGATCTATGCAATCCCTGGTTGAAGATTCGGATACCTTCAATCTTGGCTGCCCGGCGGGCTGCTTTTGAGTCGAGTTCAATGCCGGTGATACTGCAATTGGGATTAAGCCTTGAAATATGCTTCAGTAATTTGCCATTTCCGCATCCAATATCAAGAGCTGCAGTTTTGAATCTTGCTTTTCGAGTCAGATATTTAGCTCTGGAATCCCGTTCAAGTTTTCGCAATGGAAAAACAGGGCTGAACCAGAACTTTTCATCTGCATCCTCTCCGTAATAATCATCAGGGTAAGTTTCTGTTTCAAAATACGGTGGAGTGCGAAATACTGACCCACAAGTATTACATGAAAGAAACCGGAAAGACATGCTTGTGAAAATGTTGGAAAATGACACAGAATTTCCGCAAAGGCAAATTATTTTGTCTTTTGCAGAGGCCTGTTCTGAATCACTTTGTTCTGACACTTGTGTAATATCAGGCAGCTAGCCTATTTTTCTTCTTTAGGCTCTTCTTTAGTTTCTTTAGCTTCCTCAGCTTTTTCTTCAGCCTTTTTTGTGGTTTTTTTTGCAGTTGTTTTTGTAGTGGTCTTTTTAGCTGTAGTTTTTTTTGCTGCCGGCTTTTTTTCTTCTTTAACTTCCGGAGTTTCTATTTCGAGTTCCTGTTGAGATTCAACTTTAGGAGCTTCTTCTTTTTTAGGCTTTGGCGTAGCTTTTTTCTTTTTGGGAGTAGCTTTTTTCTCTACGATAATTTCGGCAACGGTTTTCTTTTTTGGACGGGTTTTTCCGTATGTTCCTCTGTGAATTTTTCCGCGCTTGGTTTTAATATCTCCTTTTCCCATTGTTTTATGTTTTTTATTAAGACTGCAAAAATAGTAATTCTTTTCTTTCCGGCGTGTTATTATTCTAAATCTCGCTGACGCAGAGCTTCATACATCAAAATACCTGCACTAACCGAAACGTTTAACGAAGCCAGTTTTCCCGGCATAGGTATTTGTAGCCATTCATCCGCTGTTTTTAATAATGACGCTGAAACTCCTTTTTCTTCACTACCCAATATAAATGCTGCAGGAACAGTAAAATCGGCTTCAGTATATTTCTTTCTTGCTTTCTCGCTTGCCGCAAATACTCTTATTCCTGAACCCTGCAGGTATTGTACAGCACTTTTAAGATTGTGTACTTTGCACACGGGAATATGCATTAAGGCTCCGGCTGAAGTTTTTATGGCATCGGGCCCGATACCTGCACTTCCGGCCGCAGGGATGATGATACCGGAGGCTGCTGCTCCGTATGCTGAGCGGGCTATTGCTCCAAAATTCCGTACGTCTGTTATACCATCGAGAATGATGAATAGCGGTGTTCTTCCTTCGTCAAATTCGCGCATGATTACATCTTCCATCCTATAGTAAGGAACCGGTGAAATAAATGCAACAATGCCCTGATGATTAGCACCTTGGACCATTCGTCTCAGCTTTTCATCAGGAACTGCTTTTATTGCTATCATGCGTTTTCTGGCTTCAAAGATAATACCTTCGAAGTTTTCCTTTTTTACGAGATTCTTGTTGATGAAAATACTGTCTATGTTGCGGTGCTGGTCAAGTGCTTCCCTAACCGGATGCACTCCGTATATCAAATGATCCTGTGCCATATTACTGTCTCCATAAGTCTACTGCACGATACCAATTGTCTTTGTAAATGGGTGTGCGTATCAGAAAAAAATCGTTGTCGGAAAACTTGTTTTCCACTCTTGTGAATGTAAAAGTAATGGAGAAAAAGTTCTTGTCTTCACCATAGATCCATGTTTCATTTTTGGTGTCGCGATATACAATGTTTGGTAATCCGAATACAATGTATATCATACCCCGGTCACTCTTCCAGCCTTCTGTATGGCTGGAGAACATGCGGTTCGCCTGTATAACCCTCGAATAATATTTCTTAATGAGCGTACCCGCCCTCTTTTCGAAATCACCAATACTAAGCCAGAAATTATCGATAGCCTGTTTCTTATTAGGGTTTTCGAGCATCTTGTTGAACTCTTTTTTACTGCAGATATATCGGGTTGGCGCAACCATATCCGAAGCTTTTGTAATTAGCGGATAATGTTCTTCTGTGCATAATACAGTGTACCCGAATTTCTCATCTGGGTGCGAACTAATAAAATACAGACCCTGTTCTTGAACAATAAATGTAAGTCTTTTGCTGTCTATACTCAGAGGCTTAAAAGCAGAATCTGCATCTAATTTGAATGGCATTAAGTTCTCGAAGCTGAAAGGCGGATCAGGAATTTCAAAACTATCTTTATAGAAATAAACCTTAAGATTATCCTTGTCTTTGCCGGCATAAGACAATACTACGGTATCACCGGGTGAATACGAATAGTATGTAAAATGTGGATCGTTTTGCTCCATTAATCCAAACCACTGTGATGCATATTCGCTGCGCTTGTCAATCACTGCCGTATGAGTTTCACGTCTGCTTTTATTCAGATCCTCTACATCAATTCGTATAAATGAGTGTAATCCTGTATTAATATTCAAGTTTACAGAATAGGCTAAAAAATCACTGCTGATTGAATCTTTTGCAACCTTGAAAACGCTGCTGGCTGTATCAATTACTTCCCTGCCAGATTCGTAATCAAAAGCAACGATTGAGATTTTAATGTCAGCATAAAACGGAGCCGCGGAACTTTCTCTAACAAAAAGTAACTCACCACTATTAATGTTAAGTGAAATTCTGGTTTGCATTGCGTCAATATGCTGAATGCTTATATCTGATGCAAGTTTCTCGTCTTCTTCAGAATACAAATTCACAAAATTCTCATTAGTAACGTTCTGCCGGGTTTTACAACCGTTGAAAATTACCAATGAACCAATGGCGAAAAGAATAATATGTGAACGCAAACTGAGCTTCATGCTGTATATGTGATGCAAATATACGGCAAATCAAATGATTAACAATGTATCGGGATATTTATCTGGCTTTTACCTGTTCCTGATATGGAATGCGGTCTGAAATTGATCGACCTAATGTGATTTCATCAATATATTCCAGATCATCACCAATAGAGATACCCCTCGAAATAGTGCTGAATGCAATGCCGTCTTTGCCCAGATTCCTGTATATATAGAATGCAGTGGTGTCACCTTCTACTGTCGCCGCCAGAGCCAGGATGATTTCATCAATATCATTGTTTTCAATTCTTTTTCCCAGCTCTGATATATTGATGTCATCCACTCCTATTCCATCCAGTGGAGAAATGAGTCCGTTTAAAATATGGTAAACCCCATGATATTGACCTGTGCGTTCAATAGCCAGTAAATCGCGAATATCTTCTACTACACATATTACATTGTGCTTTCTTGACGGACTTGCACAAATACTACAGATCTCAGTATCGCTAATATTGTGACAAACCTTGCAATAGGTAATCTCTTCACGCATTTTAATAATGCTCTCTCCAAGTGAAGATGAAAGTGAACGATCTTGTCTGAGTAGGTATAATGCAAGGCGCAATGCAGTCTTCCGTCCGACTCCCGGCAGTTTTGCCAGTTCAGAAACAGCATTTTCCAAGAGTCTTGACGGTAATTGTTCGAACTGCATTAATGTTTTTTGTAAAAATACGAATTTTATGAGTTATGAACATGTACATCCATTTGAGGGAAAGGAATATTAAGTCCTTCAGCAGTAAAGGTTTTATACACTTTCTCATTCATGTCGAAAAATACGTCCCAATAATTCTCACTTTTCACCCATGCTCTTACTACAAAATTTACAGAACTATCACCCAGTTCAGATAAAGCAATAAAGACCTCGGGATCTTTTAGAATCCTATCATCCTCATCACATAAACGACGTAAAACTTCTTTGGCCTTGTCAGAACTGTCACCATATCCAATTCCAAAGGTCCAGTCGACTCGACGTGTAGGTTCAGCAGAGAAATTAGTTAAAGCTGAAACAGAAAGAGGACCGTTTGGAATAATGATGATTTTATTATCTACTGTTTTTAATAGCGTATTAAAGATTTGAATTTCTGACACCGTTCCTGTTCCGTCTGGAGTTTCAATGAAGTCTCCAACAACATATGGCTTTTGCAATAGGATTAATACTCCACCCGCAAAATTCTGCAATGTTCCCGACAACGCTAAGCCAATAGCAAGACCTGCTGCACCAAGAATGGCAATGAATGATGTCATTTCAATACCCACCATTCCAAGTATACTGAGAATAAGCAGTATTCGCAGAATGATGTTAAACATATTAGCAAGGAACTTCTGCAAAGAAATATTCACCTTGCTTTTTTTCATTGCTCTCTTAAATGCACGGGTTAATAAACGAATGATAATACTACCGATTATAAGTACCGCCAGAGCACCTAAAAGTCTTGGTCCCCATTCAACAGCAATGGCTGTTAATTGTTCAATAATTTTTTCTGTATTCATAGTGGTTGAGTTTAAAACTTGTAGGAAAATCCAAGTCCAAAGACTTCTTTAAATTGTGTTCTCGGGCCTTTACCAATTACATTTCCTTCACTGTCTTTAATGTCAATTTTGATGTCGTCATCATAGATTAGTGTTGTTGAAAGGGTCAGAGAGATATACTTGTTCACCTTCATGTTGATGGTGTTTTCCCAGAAAATATCAATGTTTAAAGGATTATTGACATAATTGCTAAACAATTCTAGTTTGGTGCTTAGCTTTACATTTTCCATAATGTCTTTGCTGAACATGCCCTTAAAATATCCTCCAAACTCCATACGTGATTTCTTTCCGTAAGATAGGATTGTGGTAGAATCAGTAGGGTCATACTCTATCGGGTCAACCCCAAATGCGCCTGCATTTGCAAGAACCTGATCATTTACAATAGTTAATTTTCCCGTAACCGGAGCAAAAAACAAACTCAACCAGTCGCCTTTCTTATAATCATAACCTGCTGCAAAAAGCAAGTATCCAGGCGCCAGAAATCTTGAAATCTCAACCGAGTCATTGGGATAATCATATCCCGGCATGGCCTGTGTTTTGAAGTTCAGCAATGCAGCGATATAGGCGTTTTTGCTGAGTTTTCGCCCGAATTTCGAGGTTAAATCTATTTTATCATCTGTTTTACGAACTTCCTGTTCGCCTTGCTTCATAATACCATAACCAAAGTCGAGGTTATTATCGAGGCTGATCTTGCCTTTTTTATAATTGGCGTAGATATTAATCATGGTATTGCCACTAAAGGAATTCTCGCCTCCTGCCGCCCAGTTGCTGAGTGATACCTGGCTAAAAGCAAGTGAGAACATTCCTCCGGTTTTCCAACCATCGACAGAATCGGTTTTGTGGTCACGCAAATCTTCTTCAACCTCAACAACCTGCGCAAATACAGTTCCTGAGAAAAGTGCTGTTATAAGAAACAGCATTGTAAATAGTTTTTTCATATTCTATATGTTTTCTTCGTCAAAGTTCTCGAGGTAATCGGCAACTTTTTTAATATACATACCACCCATAGCCCCGTCTACTACTCTATGGTCGTAAGATAAAGATAATATCATTTCCGGACGTATACCTATTGAATCACCATGTGGACTTTCAATCACAACAGCTTTCTTTTTAATAATGCCGGCGGCAAGTATTGCCAGTTGAGGCTGATTGATTATTGGAGTACCGGTGAGCGATCCAAAAGATCCAAGATTTGTAAATGTAAAAGTTCCACCAGAAATTTCTTCAGGCTTCAGATTGTTATTTCTTGCCCGAAGTGCAAGGTCATTGGCTGATTTTGAAATTCCTGAAAGATTGAGCATGTCGGCATTATGAATTACAGGAACAATTAAATTTCCATCATCAAGCGCTGTGGCCATTCCAAAATTGATGTTCTTTTTCAGAATGATCTTGTCACCATCAACAGAGGCATTGATCATAGGGAAGTCCTTAAGAGCTTTAACGGCGGCATCCATAATAATATGGGTGTATGTGATTTTGCTACCGTATTTTTTCTCAAATGCTGCTTTGTTCTTTTCACGCCAGTTAACCACTTTACTCATATCCACTTCAATAAATGAAGTGACATGCGGTGAAGTTTGTTTACTTAGAACCATGTGATCGGCAATAAGTTTGCGAACACGATCCATTTCAATTACTTCATCATTGCCGCTGGATATTACAGGAGCATTAACCGGAACTGATTTCAAAGAAGTTTTCTTTTCTGCCGGAGCTGTTTTGCGCTTTTCAATAAATTGCAGCAGGTCTTCTTTAGTTAATCGCCCGTTTGAGCCGCTGCCATGAACAGAATCAAGCTCTGATAAAGAGATATTCTCTTTTCTGGCCATATTTCTTACCAGAGGACTGTAGAAACGATCACTGTTTTCTTTTTTGGGTTCAATATTTTCCGGTATTTTCTCGTCAACTTTTTCTTCCGCCACAGGCGCAGTGTAATCTTTATTCTCACTCTCATTAACACTTTCTGTTTCTTCGCCCTCAGTTTTAATGATGGCAATGACTTTACCAACCTCAACTACGTCTCCTTCATTAAAAAGTAGTTTTTCTATAATACCGTCAACAGGTGAGGGTACTTCACTGTCGACTTTGTCTGTTGCAATCTCAACAATTGCATCATCTTCTTCCAGTGTATCTCCTACCTGCTTCAACCAGCGTGTAATGGTTGCTTCTATAATGCTTTCGCCCAGTTTGGGCATTACAATCTCAAATTTGGCCATATCTTGTGGTATCTTTAAGCAATTTTAGTGTAAAATTACTCTAAATTGGTGATACTGAAAAACCATTCTGATAAATGTCATTTTCTGCCGAGCTGTCTAAAAGCCCTGATAATGACCTGAATATCGTACCATACTTTATAATCGCGGGCATAAAGGATATTGAGGTTATCTATAGTGGCAGGATTGTCAATGGGTTTGCGGGTGAAGTCGACAGGATTAAGTATGCCTTTTTTGATATTGGGTAATTTATGATCCAGGGGGATGCTGTTGTTGAACCCAACCCAACTTCTGAATCCGAGCAAAACGGAAAAAATGTTCAGAAAATATCGAAAGGGATTTCTTACAATGAAAAAGGTAAGAGGAAAAAATATCAGTAAAACAAATGCGGTATTAATGTCAAGAACACGCTTTCGCCTAAGATTTCTTGCTTTGCTTATATTGTTGATGTCATACACATAATGATCAACCGGATAGTTTATATTTTGTGACCCAATGATATAAAGTGTTTCCGGTGGTGCAATACGAAAGTCCATGGTTTTTTGGTTCAGGTTGGCCATGGCATCTATTATCTCTCTCGCTGACAGGCTCTTTGCACAGAATACTACTTCATTGACCTTGTATATATTTACAATTTCGTCAATCTGATCAATTCCACCAATAAAATTTTCGTTTTTATGACCATTGAGGGGTTCAGGACTCACAATCTCCATAAAAGAAATATCCAGCGTAGATTTTTCAATAATTTGTCTAACTCTTTCAGCTTCATCGTAATCACCTATAATTACAAGGCGTTTGGCAATTCCTGCTGCAAACCTGTGTCCTTTAATTCTGAGTGCGTGGAAAATAAATCGCGAAATTGTCATGTATATGAAAACCCACGTTGCACCCAGCAGGATTATGGCACGTGAAAAACGATATGCTTCGGGGAGCAGAGAATAACCGATTAAAATAACTCCTGTTCCGATTGCAATACCTGTATAGAGGTTTCTCAAACGGATCGGTTTGTCATAGCCTCCATTCAGAAAAACACTAAGTATCCAAATGAATGTGTATACTGCAATACCAGCTGTAAGTAAATTAACCGGAAAATTTCCTCCTTCAGGAAATATCACTTCTTTTTGCCATAGTTGAGCAATGCCGTATATCCCTCCTCCGATAATAGCAATATCTGTAAGAGGAATTATGGTTTTTCTGAAGAATCTGGATAGAAGAGCAAGAAATGCTCTAAAATATATGGCCAGATGAATAATGGCAATGAAGGCCTTAAGTTTATTGTTTTTGAAGTGTTTTTTTGCAAAAATGATCATTGCATTGTAAAAAATGAAAACATAGTTTACGCTGCTTTTTTTTGTGCTTTCACCTTTATAGTGGATTATGCGTGTTTCAGGGAAGTAATAGTTTTCATATCCGGCTTTTTTAATTCGGTACGAAAGATCTATATCCTCTCCATACATAAAGAAATCTTCATCGAGTAACCCGATTTTATCCAGTACAGACTTTCTGAGCATCATAAAAGCACCTGAAAGTACATCCACTTTATGAATCTTGCTTTTATCAAGATATGTTAAATGGTACTTGCCAAAACGCTTACTGCGCTTAAATAGTTTTGAAAGTCCAAAGATCTTGTAAAAGCTTACTTCAGGTGTTGGAAGACCTCTTTTTGACTCAGGGAGAAACTGGCCTTTGCCATCTACCATCATAACCCCAAGTCCGCCTGCATCTTTGTGATCATCCATAAAAGCTGTGCTTTTACGGAATGTATCTACATCAACAACAGTATCAGGGTTAAGCAATAGCACAAATTCTCCCTGACTTTCTTTAATGGCCTGGTTATTTGCCTGTGAGAATCCGAGATTTTTCTTGTTTTCAATCAGTTTTACTTCAGTAAAACGATCTTTTATCATGCGTACGGATCCGTCTACACTATTGTTGTCGACCACAATAACCTCACCATCAATTCCTTCCATAGCTTTGCGCACCGAAAGGAGGCATTGTTCGAGAAAATACTCGACGTTGTAGTTGACAATAATGACAGAAAGTTTCACAAGACAAAGATCGAAAAATTTGTGAAAATATTGCAGAATGATAAATAATGTACTATATAGATGTTTTTACGGACAGTAGTAGTTTTATTAACATGAAATTGTTAAATTGTTCATAACTTAAAAAACTGCTTGATTTGTAGTACATTAACCTAATGTACATGTTGTCAACCTGTTACAACATCTATACATATATAGATGAGAGCTAAGTCGCTATTTATCAGCTTCTAAAAATGTAACCTAGGCTGATTGGTCACGTATTAGAAAAAACAAATATGGTGATCGGCAGATTTCACCAAAAAACCCGGCCATGAAAAAGATATTAATCCTATCGATGAGCCTGTTTTTCTGTTTTGGGCATGTACATGCTCAACTCAGGGATGATGGATACAGTGGCGAAATTCATAAAAAGTACAATTCAAAAGTTGTTTTCAGTAATGATGAGATTGTTTATCAGGATGAAAATGAAACGATGTTCCAAACAGAGTTTTCTTATGAGGAGCCCATTTACGGACGTATGTACTGGTATCCAGGCTTGAACAATATTTATGATTTCTATGGATGGCAGGCACTTAAAGGTTATTATTATCAGATGGAAATATACCTCAATGATGAATTGTTGAGTTCAGATCATCATGAATGCAACAGGGGTGGCTGCACAACTATGCCTTTATGCCTTAATCCGGTTGAAGGAGATGACAGAGGCTGGCTATATTCCGGTTTTCTGTCGAAGAATTATTATCATATGAAAGCGGGAGTAAATACAATTACAGTAAAAGTATATCCGTATAATATTAGAACTGAAGAAATCGGAGAGCTTATATCCAGTGGTTCATTCACGATAAACTTAACTAAAGAGAATATAAGTAGCTCTGGTAATTATTACTTTAATGGTTTAAAGACATATTTTACTTCGGGTGATGGGTTGTGGAATGTATGGAAAGTATCTGTAAATGATAAGTACGGAGAGCTCAATACTATTCATAAAGGAGAAAAAGACAGATGGGAATACATTTTCGGATATTGCAGTGGCACTATATCAACTATAATTGAAGGTGATTTCAGCAGCTTTGAGTTGAAATCGGGCGATATTTCCATTTTAATGAAGCAAGAAACGAAAGAGTCAAATTTGTCCTGGGTTATTTCAAATGGTGATCATGAATATTACTTGCGCATGGAGGTGATCGATGGAGCTAAAGTATGGTCTGTTGTCGCTAAGGAAGGAAAGATTACTTTTAAAACAACCTGGAGCATTGGTGAAGATGTTTGGAAAGACTGGATAATTGAAGATGAGCTGCATGTTGGTGCGGAAGTGAAGATGGCTGCTACTTTTCTTGTAATGATTAATACCATACAATAAATAAATCTTGTAACACTGTTTTTTCGGGCTTTTTCCTTTGTGATTGAGCCCGATTTTTTTTATTTACTGGTTTTCTTATATTTGCGTTATAAATAGAAAACAATGTCAGTTTTAATTGCACCTTCAGTATTATCTGCAGATTTTCTTCATCTTGACAGGGAAATTGAAATGTTGAATGAAAGTGATGCCGATTGGATCCATGTCGATGTAATGGATGGCAGCTTTGTTCCGAATATTTCTTTTGGATTTCCTATTGTAAATGCCATATACAATGTAGCTGAGAAACCCCTCGACGTTCACTTAATGATAGATTCTGCCGATTGTTATCTTGAGGAATTTGCTCAGGCCGGAGCAACGTGGTTAAGTGTGCATTATGAAGCATGTCCGCATCTGCACAGAACGATACAAACCATTCGCGACCTGCAATGTTATGCAGGTGTGGTACTGAATCCGCATACGCCCGTTCATGTGCTTGAGGATATTATTAGCGAACTTGATTATGTTTTACTGATGTCGGTAAATCCGGGTTATGGTGGCCAGAAATTCATCCCCCAAACCATAGAGAAAGTAAAAAAACTCAAAAAAATGGTTGAAGCATTTAATCCCGATTGCCTGATAGAAGTAGATGGAGGAATTTCAACTGCCAATGCAGCCGAAATTATTGCTGCCGGTGCTGATGTGCTTGTTGCCGGGAATGCAGTGTTTAAAAACGAAGATCCCAAAAAAATAATCAGCGATTTGAAAAAACTGGGATAATTATAATTTTCCGGCACAATTTACACAATGCATGCTTTCGGGTCTGAAAAGTATTCTTCCTAATGGTATTTTATTTCCACATCGTATACAATTCCCAAAATCATCATCATCTACTTTGCCTAGAGCTACTTTTAAAGTGCTGAGCTTCTCTTCAGCTTTACGTAGTGATGCCTCGTTTACACTTTTGTTATTGATGGCGTCCATTCTTGAAACACGTCCAATGGCACAATCAGGTGCTACCGGTTCACAAAGTTCACGGTATGCCATGACTTGTTTCTCGGTTTTCTCAATTTCTTCAGAAATCCGTAACCTGATTTTCTCCTTATCAATCATTTTAATACTGCTTTGAGGCAAGCATAACCAAAGTGCATGCTTCAAGACATTCAATACCTCTTTCTTCTGCCATTTTCCAAAGCTCAGGGTTTTCGGTTCCAGGGTTCATTATGATGCGCTTTGGTTTACACCTGAATATTAGGTCAAACCAATCTTTTTGGTTTTTCGGACCAACATAAAGTGATATGGTGTCAACCTGTTTCTCAAAATTTCGATCGGTAATAATTCGCTTATCTCCGATATCTCCTTCCTTTATCCCGATAGGATATACTTCATGCCCGGCCTCATTTAACCGTAATGTTGCTAAATATGAATACCGCTCCGGATTCGGACTTGCCCCTAGTATAAGTGTAGGTTTCGACATATGAAAAAATTATAATCTTCAGACAAACAAATATACGACAAAGTTGCTCCAATGTCCAGTGATTTATTGAAATATAAGCCAAAATGTCGCCACTGATGCACGATTTGGTGTCAAAATGACAATAAATGTAGCCCAAATTTGATTGGATTATCTTTTGATGCTGAGAAATAAAATCAGATGATATGAATCTCGAATCATTTACCATAAAATCGCAGGAAATTATTGCAGGTGCATTTCAGTTCGCCTTTGAAAAGAAACATCAGGCAATTGAAGATGTACATATTTTATACTCCCTTTTGAAAAACGATCAGCAGGTGAGTCCATATTTGCTTAAGAAGTGTTCAGTGAATGCAAATACGGTTTTGCAGGCCGCAGAGAAGGAAATCGAATCGCGTCCGTCTGTGGAGAGTACGGGCCAGCCATATTTAACCCCTGCCGGAATGAAAACCATACAGCAGGCCATGGCCAAGCAGAAGGAACTGAAAGATGAGTTTGTTACACTTGAACACATCATACTCGGACTTATTGAAAGCGACGGAACGGCAGAGCGTATACTTAAAGATGCCGGGCTGAAGGAAAAAGATCTGTTGAAAGCCATTGAAGACCTTCGCAAGGGATCTAAAGCTACTTCGAGCGGTGCAGAAAATCAGTATAATGCGCTGGATAAATACGCAAAGAACCTGAATGATCTGGCGGAAAAAGGTAAACTTGACCCGGTTATAGGCCGCGATGATGAAATTCGTCGTGTGCTCCAGATTCTTTCCCGCAGAACTAAGAATAATCCTATTCTGATAGGTGCACCAGGTGTTGGAAAAACAGCGATTGCTGAAGGGCTTGCCCACAGAATTGTGAAAGGCGATGTGCCTGAAAACCTACAGAACAAGGTGATCTA
>PKSX01000173.1 GCA_002869435.1 Marinilabiliales bacterium
ATTACGGTGGAAATGCAGTTTATGGCCGATGTGCATTTGCTTTGCGATGAGTGTAAGGGCTCCAGATATAAAGAAGAAGTGCTCGATGTGAAGTTTCATGAAAAGAACATTCGCGATATACTGGAAATGACCATTGCACAGGCACTTGATTTTTTTAAAGAGCACATCACAAAGGATAAACCCGGAAGACTTTGCACCAGAATTGCAGATAAACTGCAGCCACTTTTTGATGTGGGATTGGGTTATCTGCAAATGGGTCAGCCAAGTAATACCCTTTCCGGTGGGGAGGCTCAAAGAATTAAGCTGGCATTTTTCCTGGCCCGAGGTGTTCAGGATGAGAAATTGCTTTTCATCTTTGACGAGCCTACTTCGGGCTTACATTATTACGATATTCGCTATTTCAAAATGGCTGTGGACGGACTTATTGCAGCCGGACATACCGTTTTGATTGTGGAACACAATATGGAGTTGATTAAATGTGCCGACTGGATTATTGATCTTGGGCCTGAAGGGGGAGAAGGCGGGGGCGAAGTGTTGTACCAGGGACCGATTCTGGATATGAGCAAAGTAAAAAGATCATCTACGGCAAAGGTTTTAATGAAAAAATTTGAGTAATGGGTAAATTGAAAAGTATTGGCGATCCTTACAAATTTAAATCGCTGAAAGTATATGCCTCCAACGAATGGCTTTTCGGTGGAAAAAACTACCGGAAAGTTTTTGAGGCCTCAGAAACGGCATTTTTATATGCAGAACTGTGTTTTTACAATAAACTTTTCGATGAGGAAGAGTGGACAACCAAAGCAAATCTGAAATGTTTCAGAAAGACCAGCCGGGGTAAGGGAAAAGAAATCTGCGACCTGGATGTGAACCTGACAGTGGAAATTGATCAGAATGAAGTATTTGTGCGTGAAGGCTGGGGGAATAAAGCTGCCGGTGCATTCTGGAAGAAAGGTGATTATATTTGGGAAGCATATATTGATGACGAGAAAGTAGGAGAAACTATTTTTCATATTGAAGATGCAGGAGTAGTTTCTGAAAGTGAAAATCCGTATTTTGAACTGGATACTGTGAAGGCTTTTGAAGGGGGCTGGGACTATGTAAAAAAGGAAGACCGCGTTTATATGTCTGAGTTTAGTAAAGAGGACACCAGATATGTATGGCTGGAAGTGGGAATTAAAAACAAGTTGTCTTCTTTGTGGCATTGCGAATTAACCTTTAACTTCTTTAATAAAGCACGTCAGCTTAAAGGAAAAACAACTGTTATTAATGACGTGAATCAGGATGAAGGAGCAGTGATTACTTTTGCTTCCGGTTGGGGAAACAATACCAAAGGTGCTACGTTTCAGCAAAATGGGTATTTTGCCGAGGTTGAATTCATGGGGCAGATTATTGCAACCATTCCTTTGAAATTCGGTGAAGAGAATGTTGAAGGAGACATTGAATACATTGCCGGTGCAGTGATGGGAACAGGAGCAGTTATTGAGGGAGCAGGTATTAACGAAAGTGAAACCGTTGAAGATGTACTGAAAGAGCTCGATGAGTTGATCGGTTTATCCAATATCAAAGAGCAGATTCGCGAGCATATCGACTATATAGAATTTACAAAGCTTCGGAAGGAAAAAGGATACGAAGACTCCGACAAAATAAAACTGCACAGCATTTTTACCGGTAATCCGGGAACCGGAAAAACGACCGTTGTAAATATGCTAGGGCGGTTGTATCGTGCCATGGGCTTGTTGTCGAAAGGACATGTTCTTGAAGTGGGTCGTGCTGATCTGGTGGGTGAATTCATCGGGCAAACAGCACCCAGGGTGAAGAAAAAAATCAAAGAAGCCCGCGGTGGTATTCTTTTTATTGATGAGGCGTATGCACTCTACCGAAAAGACACAGAAAAAGATTACGGACGCGAAGTAATAGAAGTTCTGATCAAAGAAATGTCTGAAGGCCCCGGCGATATTGCCATTATGGGAGCGGGGTATCCGGTAGAAATGGATGAATTTCTTCATTCCAATCCCGGTTTGAAAAGCCGAATCAATTATAAATTCCATTTCAACGATTATATGCCGGAAGAATTGATGCAGATTATTGATTTCTATGCCGGTAAAAAGGAGTTGACACTTGAAGAAAAGGCACGTGTTGAACTTGATAAAATAATTACCGAGCGATATCGTAATCGTGATCGAACATTTGGAAATGCCCGTATGGCGATTTCCATGGTGGATGAAGCCAAAATGAACATGGCTCGTCGTCTGATGTCAAATCCTGAAGTGCGAGATTTACCCGAGGAAGAACTGTCGAAAATCACTCACGAAGATGTGCTTGAAATCATCAAGGATGCTACGCATAAAAAGCTACATCTGGATGTTGACGAAGGTTTGCTAAAGCTTTGCATGCAGGATCTGGATGAACTGGTTGGTTTGGTTAATGTAAAAAACGAGATCAATGAAATGATTAAGCTCGTTCGTTATTATAACGAAACCGGCCGCGATGTTTTGAATAAATTCTCTCTGCACACTGTTTTTACCGGTAATCCCGGAACAGGAAAAACCACCATTGCGCGTATTATGGGTAAGCTATATAAAGCATTAGGAATTCTTGAGCGTGGGCATGTGCTCGAAGTGGATCGATCTGAGCTTGTGGCCGGCTATATTGGACAAACGGCCATAAAAGCACAGGAGGTGATCAATAAAGCGATGGGCGGAGTTTTATTTATCGATGAGGCCTATTCTTTGGCAGAAAGTTCAGCGGATAATGATTTTGGAAGTGAAGCCATCGATATCATTCTGAAGGAAATGGAAGACAAACGCGGGCAGTTTTCGGTAATTGTAGCCGGATATCCAAAGCCCATGAAGAAATTCCTGGAATC
>PKSX01000174.1 GCA_002869435.1 Marinilabiliales bacterium
GCAGGGCTTTCCGAAAAATATGTATGATTACAGACTATTTGTATTCGATATTCTTTTTACCTGTAATTTTTTCGCAGTAATGGCATCGGAGTTTCAAGTCTTCTTTATCGATAACATAGAATTTGGTAATCACATCATGATCTACATTGGTGATACATTTTGGGTTAAAGCATTTTACGAAATGATGAATTTCATCCGGAATACTTACTTGTGTTTTGGCTTTCACATCGTATTCACGGATTTCAATGATGGTTGCAGTGGGTGCAATGAGGGCGATTTTGTTCAACTCTTCCGGTTTGAAAAAACGATTGGCTACTTTAATAATTCCTTTGCGCCCCATTTTTTTACTTTCGAGATTTGCACCCATGTATATTGGTTCCATGCATTCTTCGAGGCCTAAAATTTTCAGCACCTGCTGAACAACACCCTGAGGAATATGATCAATTACGGTACCGTTTTCCAGTGCCGAAACCTGTAATTCTTTGCGTTTATTGTTTTCCATATTATCCTCCTTCTTATTTAAGTCCTAAAATATGTGCAATCAATGCCTGACGAACAAACATACCATTTTGAGCCTGCTTGAAATAATATGCCTGCTCCATACTGTCGACACCGGTGTCAATTTCGTTTACACGTGGTAGCGGGTGCAGAACCTTAAGGTTTGGTTTGCTTTCTTTTAGCATATCTGGTTTCAAAATATAGCTGTTTTTCACACGCTCATATTCCATCGGGTCTGAAAAACGCTCTGCCTGAATACGTGTCATGTAAAGAATGTCACTCTGCGGAATGGCATCTGCCAGTTCAGTGTATTGATAATAAGGCTGTTTTTTATCCTTGATGTGAATTTTTACAGCACTCGGGAGCTTTAATTCAATCGGACTTACAAGATGGAACGTGGTGTTGAACATGTTCATGGCAATGGCCAGTGAGTGAACGGTACGACCGTATTTAAGATCCCCAACGAAGGTCATATTCAGATTGTCGAGCGTTCCCTGTGTTTGAAGAATAGTGTACAAATCGAGTAAACATTGAGTGGGGTGCTGGTTGGCACCGTCGCCTGCATTAATAATTGGAATATTTGCAACTTCGCTTGCATGACGTGCAGATCCTTCAACCGGATGACGCATAACGATAAGATCGGCATACTGATTTACAGTTTGAATGGTGTCTTTCAGAGATTCACCTTTTTTAACACTGGAGCTGCCTGCATCGGTGAAGCCAATCACACGACCACCCATGCGCTGAATGGCAGCCTCGAAACTCAAACGAGTTCGTGTAGAGGGTTCAAAAAACAGAACGCCAACCACAACGCCCTTCAATAAATCCTGATTTGGATTTTCCTCAAAGCTTTTGGCCAGCTCCAGAATTTCATAGATTTCCTCTTTCGAGTAATCATTAATGGATACCAGACTTTTTTGTTTCATATTTCTCTTTTTGGATTTGATTTTACAAAAAAAAAGCGGCTAAAAAAGCCGCTTAATAAAATTATTTAAGATTGAATTTCGCAATGAAATCGTTAATGGGTTCGGCAAGTGTTGGTTGGCCGATCTCCTGGAGGTCATAGCCGACTTTAACAGTTGGCTTGTCAATTTTAACGATACGATTCAAATCAAATGGAGTAGCAATAACAACTACATCACATGGTGTGCTGTTGATTGTTTTCTCGAGGTCAGCTTTTTGCTCATCACCATATCCCATAGCCGGAAGCAGTGTTCCGATATTAGGATAGATCTGGAATGTTTCAGCAAGACGGCCAACTGCATATTCTCTTGGATCAACCAGTTCACCAGCGCCACATTTCTGTGCAGCAACAGTACCGGCACCAATCTTCATATGTCCGTGAGTCAGAGTAGGACCATCTTCGATAACGAGACAACGTTTTCCGCGAACGAGCTCAGGCTTGTCAATAGTAAGAGGTGAAGCACCGTCAACTACCATTGCGTTTGGAGCAACTTTAAAGATGTTTTCGCGAACAGTTTGAATGTTTTCAGGAGTAGCTGAATCCATTTTGTTGATAACAACTACATCAGCCATTCTCAGTGTAGTTTCACCAGGGTAGAAATTTAATTCGTGACCCGGTCTGTGAGGATCAACTACAGTGATTAATAAATCCTGCTTGTAAAATGGGAAGTCGTTGTTTCCACCGTCCCAAAGGATAACGTCACATCCGTTAGGATCATTTTCTGCAGCGCGAACGATAGCTTCGTAATCTACACCTGCATAAATAACGTTTCCACGAGATACGTGTGGTTCATACTCTTCCATTTCTTCAATTGTACAATTGTGTTTTGCTAAATCTTCGATACTTGCAAAACGCTGTACTTTTTGAGCTACGAGATCACCATAAGGCATGGGGTGGCGAATAGCTACGACTTTTAATCCCGCTTCCATCAGTAGCTCAATAACACGACGTGAAGTTTGTGATTTACCACAACCTGTACGTACAGCACCAACCGCAATTACCGGCTTGGTACTTTTAATTTGTGTATCTTTTGCACCGAGAAGTCTGAAATTAGCACCGGCTACGTTTACGCGTGAAGCCATGCTCATCACATGCTGGTAAGGTACATCACTGTATGAGAATACACATTCGTCAGCATTAAGATCAACAATCAACTTTTCCAGCTCTTCTTCAGCATATATAGGAATTCCTTCAGGATAGAGTTCGCCTGCAAGTTCGGCAGGATATTTTCTTCCGTCGATGTCAGGAATCTGTGCTGCTGTAAATGCTACTACATTATAGTCTGCATTGTTTCTGAAATAGGTGTTGAAATTGTGAAAATCACGACCCGCAGCTCCAATGATAATTACATTCTTTTTCATTGTTGCATTGTTTTAGTTAATA
>PKSX01000104.1 GCA_002869435.1 Marinilabiliales bacterium
AACAGTAAAACTGAAAAAAAGAAATACTTCATTTGAATATAGATTTAATTAACACAAACCTCCCCGTGCTAATTCAATGCTAATATACAAAAAAGGCCGGTAAAACCGGCCCCTGTATCATCTCATGTCGTTTACAATCACTCCCGGATAATCCTCCTCGTCGAATGTGAAACGGCTGTTGAATATTTTTGGATTTTCTACAAATTCTGTAACCACATAAGTAAATGTTGTTCCATTTTTATCGTAAATAGTTGAACTGTAAACCATATTCCTGGTTTTGTCAATTTCTAAACGAACCTTATAAAACGATTGGGTAGTAAGCGGTGTTAAATCAAGCACCTGCAGTATTCTTCCGGCTTTTGGCACTTCCTTAATATATTTCGCTTTATAGTTTTCATTATAGGAAGTAAGCATCTTATCAGGTGTATTCTGATTGGTTGGATCTACTTCATTAATCTGAACCTCATTATCTTCTTTGAAATAGGTCCAGATTGTGGTCCCATCACAAATCACCAATTGTTCTTCAATATAAAGACGGTATTTATTACCTTTAATATATATACTACCTGTTTTGGTTTCGTTTATACCATCCTGAGTATTCTGCATGGTATAAGAAAACTTAAATTTCATGGTTTCAAGCGCATTCATTTTTTCGCTCAGCTTATCAAGAATAGCTTTAGCTTTGGCATCCTGCGCATGAGCAACACCTGCAAACGCAAGAAATATAAGTGTAAAAAGTACTGTAATCTTTTTCATAAGTGAAAATTTTTGCAAATCTACTCCAAATTTTTCAAAAACTGTTCCAAAGATTGCAAATCGTGGAAAAGAACTTCACGGGGCTTGCTACCCTGAGGCGGACCAACAATGCCTGCAGTTTCGAGTTGATCAATGATTCGGCGGGCTCTGGCAAAGCCGATGGTAAGTTTTGTTTGAAGCATGGAGGTTGATCCCTGCTGTGACACAATAACCAATCTGGCAGCATCTTCAAATAATTTATCACGATTTGACAGATCACCACCTGATCCCGAGTCACTACCACTATCTGTAGCAGGTTCAGGAAGCTCCATTGCAGATGAAAATCCTCTTTGCTCACCAATAAAATCGGTGAGTGCTTCAATTTCCGGTGTATCAATAAATGCGCACTGCAACCTTTCCATAACAGAACCATGGTTGTATAGCATATCACCCCGACCTATCAGCTGGTCGGCACCATTGGTATCGAGAATGGTACGGCTATCTACCTTTGAGGTAACCTTAAATGAAATACGGGCAGGGAAATTGGCTTTAATTTTTCCGGTAATAACATCAACAGATGGGCGTTGAGTAGCTACAATAAGATGGATTCCCACTGCTCTGGCCAGCTGGGCAATACGCGCCACCGGCAATTCAACCTCTTTTCCTGCAGTCATTATTAGGTCGGCAAACTCATCGATAACCACAACTATATATGGCATATAATAATGTCCTTTATCGGGATTAAGTTTACGGTCTGTGAACTTTTTATTGTATTCAATCAGGTTTTTTGCACCGGCTTTTTTCAGTAAGTCATAGCGGCTGTCCATAAGCACGGTCAGAGAGCTCAGTGCCGAGACTGCCTTATTAACATCAGTAATAATAGCCTCGTCCTCACCGGGAAATTTTGCCAGGAAGTGATTCTCGATTTTTGCATACAGGGCCAGCTCAACTTTTTTCGGATCAACAAACAGGAATTTAAGTTGTGCAGGATGTTTCTTATACAGAAGTGAGCTGATAATAACATTCAATCCTACAGATTTACCCTGACCTGTTGCCCCCGCAATGAGTAAGTGAGGCAGTTTTGTCAGATCTGCCACAAAAGGTTCATTGGTAATGGTTCTTCCCATTGCAAAAGGCAGTTCAGCCTTTGTATTTCTGAACGCGTCGCTTTCCAGCATAGAGCGCATAGATACAATTTCACCTTTCTCATTCGGAACCTCAATTCCAATAGTCCCTTTACCAGGTATAGGTGCAATAATACGTATTCCAAGAGCTGCTAAACTAAGAGCGATATCGTCCTCAAGATTTTTAATCTTACTGATTCTGATGCCCGGTGCAGGAACTATCTCATACATGGTAACCGTAGGACCAATTGTGGCTTTTATTTCTTTAATTCTGATATCGTAATGTCCCAGAGTTTCCACAATACGATTTTTATTCTTCTCAAGCTCTTCACGGGAAACTTTATTCTCACCTGTACTGTGTTCAGTAAGTAAATCCGTTCCAGGAATAATATACTCACTTAAGGACAGCATCGGATCAAATTCATTATCCAGCCCTATATGATCACCATGTTCAACGCCTACTTCTTTATTGGCATTATCTGCATTTGGGTTTAATGAATGGTCGGTTACAGTGAAAGAGATATCGTTTTTCTCATTTTTCTGATCTTCCTGCTTGTCATTATCCTGTTTCGGATCAATATCATTAAAAACAAATTCCTTTTTATCTGACTGATCATTGATATTTTCTATGGAATCGATATTCTCTTTAGAATCATCGCCATTATTTACAGGTATTGTAATCTCTTCCTTTTTCTTTTCTATAAGTTCAAAATCTTCTTTCTTCTCATCGTGAACTTCTGCTGTATCTATAGTTTTATCAATGGTCTCTTTCTGATCTTCTTTGATATTTGCATTATTTTGTTCGTCAGTAACGGCTTTCTTTTTCAGCTTTATCTCATGAAGCTTAATGTTTAATAGAGTGGCCACATATACTGTAAATATAATAAGCAGAAGAAATACCAATCCTATATTTCCGATAATGGAAGTGATCCACAGTTTTATTTGCTGACCGAAAAGCCCACCCCAGATCATAACATCAGATCTGGCAAACAATGCAGCCATAAAAACAGAAATCCAGATAGCAGAACCGAGCAAATAAATTACACTTTCGCTAAACTTAAGCAGTTTAATTCTAAGCAGAAGCAATCCGGAGTTAATAAAGAATATAATAATGAAAAATGACCCTAAACCAAACCATTTCTTCACAAATACATAGCTAAGCCATGCACCAAATTTTCCGGTTACATTTTCTACTGTTAGCGATGAATCAAAAATTGAAGAAAATCCTCCTGAAACTACATTATCATCAACTTGCCAATGCCTGAGATACGAGAAAAAAGATGCGGTAAGAAAAATACTAAACAGTATAAGGAAAACACCATAGGCAAACTGTGCCTGTTTTGAGCCAATAACTCTGATGAAATTTGAGTTCGACCTTCTTCTTTGTTTTTTTCTGGGGGACTTGTTTTTGGTTTGTTTAGTTTTCGGACCGGTTTTGTGCAGATTTTTCAACGTATTCTCCGGCTTTTTCGCCGGTTTTTTCCGCGAACGACTTGTTTTGGTATTTTTCGTTTTCTTCTTCATCAATGAGCAAAAGTACAAAAATGGAGGCTATAAAAAAGACAAAACCCCTGCAAAAGCAGAGGTTTTATCAAACAAATATTGTTTAAAACTTATTCACCACCAAAGAGTTGCTTGGCTTTTTCTTCGTCAAGCTCTTCATAATCGGTAGGAATCATAAAAATAATATCCTTGATCTTGGTTTTCTTTGTTTGGATATTTGTAACTGAATAGATGATTTTACCTTGTTCAGCATCCACTGCATATTCCATTGGGAATCCGCTTAATCCATGGAAAGTTCCGCCAAAGTTTGTTGATGAATTTCCAAGCTCCTCGCTGAAATAAACTTCTGTTACAACATCATCACCATACTCATCTTTGGTAATATATTCAGCTTTTTTACACTCGTATCCACAAATGGTCTTTGTTTCATCGAGATAGTTTATTTTAGGTTCTTCTTCCATTTCGGCAAGAATAGTTTCCTTCTCGGTTTTCATATAATATTTCATACCCATACTGACTATATCGAGCAAAACAATATTGGTTGAATCATCACCATTGGTGATAATATAGATATTAGCGCCGCCTGTCATGATTTCAGTACGGTGTTTATTACCCATAATCTTAACAATCTGCTCGGTTGGTTGCTGAGCCAGTGTTGCCGGATCCCAGTCACCTTCATAGCTGATGGTATATGTTATGATTGCTGTAAGAGGCTTTTTCTTTTTTTCAGGGGCTACTGCTGAGTTTACAACGCCAAAGAACATTGCAAATGCGAGCAGGAATGACAATTTTTTCATAATAAAACGGTTTTTCGTTATTCCTTGCAAAAATAATGCAATTTTTTAATACCCGAGTATTTTAAGCATTGATTTATAGCTTTGTTCTTTAGCAAAAATCTGCGTAGAGTAATCCCCGTGTTCGTCTTCCGTGATCAAAATATGTTTGGGTGCCGGTATTAAACAGTGCTGAATACCTCCATAACCTCCAAGTGATTCCTGATATGCTCCCGTATGAAAAAATCCAATATACAACGGATCATCGTGTTCCATCTTTGGAAGGAAAATAGCATTAGCATGTGCTTCGGCATTATAGTAGTCATGAGAATCGCAGGTAAGACCACCCAGGAACACTCTTTGATACTCATAATCCCAGTGATTCACCGAAAGCAGAATAAACCTTTGATTCAGTGCCCATACATCAGGCAATGTTGTCATAAATGAAGCATCAATCATATTCCACATCTCCCGGTCATTTTGTTGCTTCTGGTCTAAGATTGAGTACAGAACTGCTCCACTCTGTCCAACAGTATACGATCCAAACTCAGTAAAAATATCCGGTTCAGGAACACCCTGCTGAACACAAATGCTTTTTATCTGGGCAACAATTTCCTCTGCCATATACTCATAATCATAGTCGAAAGCAAGCGTATTCTTTACAGGAAATCCCCCACCAATATTAAGCATGGTCAGAGAAGGGACAATTTTTTTCAGTTCAGTATATAAATTAACGCATTTGTGTAATTCACTCCAATAATATGCAGAATCCTTAATTCCGGTATTAATGAAGAAATGCAGCATTTTCAATTCAAAATTCGGATGATCCTTAACGTATATATTGTAAAAAGGAATAACATCATTATATCTTATGCCAAGACGAGATGTATAAAACTCAAACATGGGTTCTTCTTCAGAAGCAATACGAATACCCAGTCCAATTTTCTTATCTCCGTCTATCTTATATTCATTAAGTTCTTCCTTATTATCTATCACAGGGATCAGATTATTAAAACCTTTATTAATCATATATGATATGTTCTCAGTATACTGTGGCCTTTTAAAACCATTGCAAATTATATACGTATCTTTACTCACCTTCCCCTCTTCTTCCAAACGGTCAATAATATTTAAATCAAAAGCCGAGCTGGTTTCCAGGTGAATATCATTTTTCAATGCTTCCTCCAGTACAAAAGAGAAATGATTACTTTTTGTGCAATAGGCATAATGGTAATCACCATTATAATCTACCTTTGCCATGGCCACATTAAACATTCGTTTTGCCTTCTGTATTTGCTTTCCAATTGCAGGCAAATAAGTAATCTTCAGCGGTGTTCCGTATTGCTCAATAATATCCATTAACCTGATATTATTCCACCAAAGCTCATTTTCTTCCACCATAAATTCCTCTTGCGGGAAATCAAATGTTTGCTCAATTAAATCAAGGTACTTAGTCTTCATCTCGTAAATTTTTTCAATCCATGTAAGCCGGATTTACTTTTTTACGCAAATGTAAGTGATTTGGATTCAAAAAATGCATAATATTAGATTTTCCATCCACTAAATACATTTTCGTTCTTTTTGGCTATACGCAAACAATTTCAACAATTAAGACATCGTTGTTAATAAATCAGCAAGAGGTTCTCATAAATATTAAGGTATTGCTTATACTTTTATCGTGTAAATACTTGCGATATGAGAAAATTCCCAACAACTGCATTGACAGCTGTATTGTTGTTATTCAGTTTTTTTGCGTCTGCACAAAAGACCCTGATTCATTCGCAGCCAACAGCACTTTTTGAAGAGGCAAATGATTTATTTGCCAAGGAAAAGTATGCTGCGGCCCGTCATACATATGATCAGGTGATAATGATGGTTGGAAACCGGGAAAACCCTGTTAGCGTTGAGGCAGAGTTTTATGCAGCGGTTTGCGCCTATGAATTAATGAATAAAGATGCTGCCGGACTGTTTACAAATTATATTTATAACCATCCTGAAAACAGTTACGTGAAGTTATCGTGGTTTTATTTGGGCAATATATACTATCGCGAAAAAGGATACCGGAAAGCCATAAAAGCTTATCCAAACACGAGCGAGAAAGTACTCAGCGATGAGCAACTTGCCGAATATCACTTCAAATTCGGATACTCACACTTCATGCAGGATGATTATACTGAAGCCCGAAAGCACTTCATGGCCATTAAAGATTACGATAATAAGTACACAAGACCTGCCATTTATTATTACAGCCATATTGCATATATTGAAAAGCAGTATGAAGTGGCGCTCGCCGGGTTTAAGTCGTTGCTGACTGACGAATCATTTGGTGGAATTGCTCCTTACTATATTGCTCAGATTTATTATTTGCAAAACAAATATGACGAACTCATAGACTTTGCTCCACCCATGCTTGAGAATCCTAATGTGAAGCGACAGGCAGAAATGTCACGTATGTTGGGTGATGCATATTATGCCAAGAAAAGGTATTCAGATGCAGTTCCATATCTTGAAAAATACATGGAAACGACATCAAAGGCCATTACACGCGATGATTACTATCAACTGGGGTATGCATATTACAGTTTAAAAAACTGGGGCAAGGCTGTTGAAAATTTCGAAAAAGTATCTTCGAAAGAAGACAGTGTAAATCAGAATACCAGTTACCATTTGGCCGACTGCTACCTTCAAACGGGCAATAAAAAATATGCCCTGAATGCTTTTCACGAAGCATACCGTTTAAGTTTCAATAAGCTGATTTCAGAAGATGCCCTATTCAATTACGCAAGACTTTCGTATGAACTTGATTTTCATCCATACAACGGTGCTGTTCGCGCACTGGAGCAATATCTTGATGATTATCCGAATTCAGACCGTGCTGAAGAAGCCAAAGAGCTAATGGTTGATTTACTCATGAGTACCGGAAACTACAAGGATGCGATTGAAATGATCGATCGAATTAAATTCAAAACCGAACGCATTCGTGAGGCATATCAGAAGGTGAACTATTACCATGGAGTTGAGATCTATAACAGTGGACATTACAGAAAAGCCATCAAACTTTTTGATGTTGCTATTACAAACAACTACAATCGTGTAGTAAGATCTGAGGCATTATACTGGAAAGGAGAAGCATATTACCATTTGAATCAGTACGATTCTGCAGCTGCCAATTACAAATTATTTTTGAACTACCCTGCTGCTGAGGTTTTACCTTATTACAACCGTGCATGGTATAATATGGGTTATGCTCAGATGCAAAGAAAGAATTATAAAAGTGCTCAAAACAGTTTCAAGAATTATGTTGACAACAGCGGAAAAGAATCTGTTATTATGCGCAATGATGCCATGCTGCGGCTTGCTGATTGTCATTTCATTCAGAAAGATTACACAAACGCAATAACATGGTACGATAAGAGTATAAACCTTAAATCATCGAACCGTGATTATGCACTGCTTCAGAAAGCAAAATGCCAGGGAATTAAAGGCAATTATAACGGTAAACTAAATACCCTTTCACTAATGATGCAAAATTACCCCTCATCTGATTTTGCTGATGATGCATTGTACGAACAGGGAATCACGAATGAAATAATGGATAAGCAAAATGATGCATTGACTTCATATGATAAAATAATTACTGATCACAATGAGAGTCAGCTTCGTGCAAAAGCCATTCTGAAAAAAGGGATGATATACCGCAATATGCGGCAAAACGACGATGCTATCGCTGCATTTAAGATGTTGATCGATGAGTATGAGGGAACTGAAGAGACCAAACAGGCATGGATGAATCTGAAAGCCATTTATACCGATATGGATCGAATTGATGATTTCATTGCACTTGTTCAGGATCACGGACAAACCATTTCTCAGATGGAACAAGACAGTCTTATATATCAGGCTGCTGAGAACAAGTATCTGGACGGGGATTGTGAAAGTGCTAAAACAGCATTCAAAAACTATATAGAGAATTATCCGGAAGGGAGTTTCATTGTGAATGCTCAGTTTTACAGAGCCGAGTGTCTGTATGGAGAAAACAATTTCGATGATGCTATTTCAGGATACGAGTTTGTACTTCAAAAGCCTTTCAACAGATACACTGAGACATCGCTGCTGAAAAGTGCAAGAATATATTTCAACAAAAAGAATTATTCAAAATCTATTGACAGATATACCAAACTGATTGATGTTGCACAGATGCAGGCTGCCAAACAGGAGGCACGAAAAAACATCATGTTGTCTCACTATAATCTGGAACAATTTAATGAAGCCATTTTAGCTGCACAGGAGTTTATGGCCATGAGCGATATCACCGATGATGACAAAAACAAAGCCTCGGCAGTAATTGGCCGCTCTGCTTTCCATCTGGGCGATGAGAACAGAGCCACTCAGGAGTTCCAGAAACTTGTAAAACTTAAATCGAATGAGCTTGGTGCCGAGGCCAACTATTATCTGGCCATGATACAGTTTAACAAGAAAAACTACGAAGAGTCAGAGAAACTTATATTTGATCTGATTAATGAGTTTGCTTCATTTGAGTACTGGGTCGCCCGGTCATTCATACTGCTTTCTGATGTGTATGTAGCCACAGGTGATCTTTTTCAAGCCAAATATACTCTGCAAAGTGTTCTTGACAATTATGAAGGTGAAGACCTGAAACAAGAGGCACAGAATAAACTGGATGCCATACTTGAAATGGAAAAGCTCGAGGAGCAGAATAGTGAAGGAGAAGGTGAAATAATCATTAATGAATAAGCGGTTTTTATGAAAAATATAGTTTTTTCCCTAATTGCAGTTTTCACAATTACATCAACAGTAATTGCTCAGGAAGACACGGTCGATACTTATAATGAAAGTGTTACAGTTGTGGGTGCTTATGACCCAACGCTAATGGTTTTTCCTAAAATAAATGAGAAACCGGTTGTAAATGACACTTCAGAATTAAAGCGGGATCTCGAATACACCATTTTCCCTCAGCCATTGAAAACCAGTTACGAAACCAAACCCTTTTCAGCAGCTAAAATGTCGGGAGAACCGTTCAAAGAGTTATACGGAAATTATATCCGACTTGGCGGTGGTATGAATAAAACAATTTTTGGTGATTTATACCTGAATACTAAAAGAGACAAAGAAAAATCTGTTGGTCTGCATCTTAAACATTTATCATCATCGGGAAGTATTACCGATTATGCTTTCACCGGAAACAGTAATAATCTGGCTGAATTATATTACAGCAGATTCAGAAAAAGAAGCAGCATTCATCTGAATGCATTCTTCGACCGTGAAACCATACATTATTACGGTTTTAACCCCAATGAGTTGATTACACCAATTGACAAAGACGATTACAAACAACGGTATAATTATTCAGGGTTAAACTTTGTATGGCAAAGTGCACACACCGACAGCAGTCATACCAATTACCGACTTAACATGAAATATGGTGCTTTCTGGGATTTAGACGAAAGTCTGGATCACAATATTTTCATGAATGGTTTCTTACACAAGAATGTACGCTGGCTCAGCATTAGCAAATATCAGGGCATTGGAGTAAAAATGGAAAATGAATATGTTTTGAGTCATCGCAGCTTCAATGACTACAGTGCCGGTGCATTAAACATCAGACCCTATGTAAATACTAATCTTGGCTTGATATTTATTGAACTGGGGGCAAATCTTGCCATGGATATTGACACCAACTCTGAGGCCAAAATTTATCCGCATATTCAAATGGATCTGAATTTACTTCCAGGAACAATAACAGCATTTGGAGGTGTTGATGGTAATGTAACTTATGATTCTTATCTTAGACTCTCAAGAGAAAATCCTTTTATTCATTACCAGGTTGAAAACACACATGCATTTACTGACCGTGAACTGTACGGAGGTATTCGCGGAAATCTTGGTAAACGCTTTTCATACAGCATTACCGGTCGTCAGAAAAAAATATCAAATTATGCACTATTTGTAAACGATACGCTGACAAACCTGGGACACTGGTACGGAGTAGTCAGAGATGAAATTAATATGTTCACCGCCTCATTTGATGCCCTGATGAAAATCAAGGAGAAATGGAGTACCCGCTTATCATTTTCGTACAATGATGTTGATGCTGTAAATGAAAAATATGCCTGGCATATTCCAAATTATGAAGGTACACTAACGATTGGTTACAATCTTGCCGATAAATTTATTGTAAGAACCAGTCTTTTTGTAGTTGGAAGTCGTTGGGCAAGACAATACACCGGGAGCGAGTTTATTGCGCTGAAGCTGGATCCTATATTCGACGGTAATCTTAGCTTTGAGTACAGATACAGCAAAGTACTTAGCGGCTTCCTGCAATTCAATAATATTGCTGCGCAGAAATATATGCTGTGGAATCAGTATCCGGCATATCGTTTTCAGGTACTTGGTGGTGTAACGTATGCATTTTAGAATCTAGAAATAAGAAAAGAGGTTTAGGGTTCAATCAAGGCCATGAATTCTTCTTCTGCAATAATCTGAACACCCAGTTTTTCAGCTTTTGCGAGTTTTGCAGGTCCCATATTTTCACCGGCCAGAACATAATCGGTTTTGGCAGATATGGATGATACAAGTTTTCCACCATGAGCTTTAATGGCATCTTTAATACCATCTCGGCTATAATTAGAAAAAACACCACTAACCACAAAGGTCTTTCCTGCGAGCTGTTCACCTTTTAGTTCAGCCTTTTCAGCTTCCATTTGAATACCTACTCGTTTAAGCCTGTCGAGCATGGCAATATTGCTTTCATCTTCGAACCACGACAGCAAGGAGTCTGCAATTTTCTGCCCCACATCTTCAATCATCAATAATTCCAACTGATTCATTTTGCGCAAATCATCCATTGACCCGGCGGCCTCGGCAAGTTTTTGTGCGACAGTTTCGCCCACATGTCTGATTCCAAGCGCATACAGCACTCTTGCAAAAGGAACATTTTTAGATTCCTCAATACCTTGAATGATATTGTGGGCTGATTTTTCCTGAATACTGACAATTCGGCTTGTTACACCATCGTCAGACAAATCCCGCTGCAAACCAAATAATTGATCGTAGGTAAGATCGTACAAGTCTGCAGCATTTTTAATAAGACCTTCGTCGAAAAACCACTCAATTTTCTCCTCCCCCAGTCCATCTATATCCATAGCTTTTCGGGAGATGAAATGAATGATACCTCCTTTAATCTGAGGCGGACAATGATATGCATTGGGGCAAAACCATGCAGCTTCACCATCGTTTCGCTCAAGTTTAGTCCCACATTCCGGGCAGTTCTCAATAAAAGTGAATTCTTTCAATCCTTCAGGTCTGAGAGCCAGATCAACGCCCACAATCTTCGGAATGATTTCACCACCCTTTTCAACCAGAACGGTGTCACCTACCCGAACGTCTAGTGAACGAATTATGTCTTCATTATGTAAGGAAGCACGCTTCACCGTTGTACCTGCAAGCTGTACCGGTTCCAGGTTGGCTACAGGAGTTATAGCTCCTGTGCGTCCCACCTGAAAATCGATGCTCAGCAATCTGCTTTGTGCCTGCTCGGCCTTGAATTTATAAGCCACAGCCCAGCGGGGCGATTTTGCAGTAAAGCCCAATTCATCCTGTACACTATACTGATTTACTTTAATAACTACACCATCTGTGGCAAAATCGAGCTCAGTTCTGGCATTATCCCATTCATCGATAAAGGCAAAAACCTCATCCATATCTTTACAGCGGGCAATATATGGAGGCACATTAAAACCCCAGTCCTTCGCATTTCGTAGAGTTTCGTAATGAGTAGATACCGGATAAGTTTCTGCCGAGAAAGCATAAAGGAAACACTCAAGTTTTCGTTTGGCCACAATAGAAGGATCCTGCAACTTAAGTGACCCCGATGCCGCATTTCTTGGATTTGCAAAAAGACTCTCCCCTGCTTCCTCCCGGGCTTTGTTTAATGTATTGAAACTGGAGAAAGGTAATAATACTTCGCCCCGCATTTCAAATTCTTCAGGATATCCGCTACCAAAAAGTTTGATTGGCACAGAATTAATTGTTTTTATATTTGAAGTTACATCATCACCGGTTTTTCCATCACCCCGGGTTACTGCTTTATCCAGAATTCCTCCCTTATATTGTAAACTTATGGCCGACCCATCATACTTCAATTCGCATGTATAATCAAAATCCTGCTCAGTAAGTTTTCGAATACGCGTATCAAAATCGAGAAGTTCATCTTTTGAATACGTATTTGACAGTGAAAGCATAGGAATACGATGCTGGACCTGCTGAAAGTCTTTCACAGGCTCACCTCCAACACGCCGCGCAGGACTATCCGGAAGATAATAATCAAACTCTTCCTCGAGCTTTTCCAACTCCTTCATCAGCATATCAAAGTCATAATCAGAAATTGTTGGATTATCAAGCACATAATAATTATAGTTGTGCCTGTTTAAGTCCTCTGTCAACTGGTGTATTCTGTTCTTTGCTTCCTCTGTATTCATATTTCCATGTGCAAATCCATATCACATTGTAAAGATAATAAACACCTGATTAATCAACATTAAAAATAAGAAGTAAAATCAGGGTATATAAGAAAATCAACATATTCATAATAAAAAGCTTTACACCCAACGCTCTCTTCCTCATTTTTTTGTCATGTGTCAGAATAAATATGACCGAGAGGATAAAAAATAAAATCGGAACCAATAAAAATGTGGCCAGAATAATAACTATTACAAGCCCAAAGATCCACATTCTTTCAACCATTTTCTCAAATTCACTTTGAGGCCAATACTCATAATAGAACAGAAGTGAACCAAATGCCAGAATTATTAGAATTATTTTCTGGACTTTTCCTGATAAAAATCCGTTATCCATATCAATTGATCCTATGCATTAAAGGTATAAAAAAAAGCCGAATCAATAAACGACCCGGCTTCGATAGTTATAAGTAAACTGTTACTCAAGAATAATCTTGCGCGTAACTGAAGTTTCATTTGTTTCGAAACGCAGAAAATAAAGACCGGGATCAAGAGCGCTCAGATCTAAGGTATTTCCGGGTTCCGCAATTGTTTGCACAAGGCGGCCATCGAGCGAAATAATATGAACCATTTCTATATCAATACGAGTTTCAATGTTCAATTGTCCGTTACAGGGATTAGGATATACATTATAGGCAAGATCAGATTCGTCAATACTTGTAAAAACAGTCCCCAAAACATAAATCTCATCAATTTTTGATACACCAACAGTATCTACCTGTCCACCACTTGAACTTTCGTTTGTAATACTCATCCATCTAAGGTAAACTATTTCAGCAGAATTCCATGTTGCTGAAGGAATACTAACTGAATCAACTATTCCAGCAGTCCAGTTATTGGCTACTTCAATGGTGTCCGGACCAAAATCAGTCCATGTTCCTCCTGTACCAACTCTGTATTGCATTATAAAATATTTTGGCCCGGGGTTATTACCACCACTTCTTTGAGCACTGTATACCAAAAGGTTTGCATAGCCCAAAGTGCTCAATTCTATCATCCAGTATTTATTATTCGCACTACTGTCCCATCCTTCAGAAGTAGCTGCATAATCTGTTCCGCCTGACGCATATACCCCGTTAGTAAGGGTAATATCTTCCTGCATCGATGGTACATCAGAAATCATTACAATAGGTGTTGTCAAATTTACAGGTAATCCACTTGTGGGATGTAAAGAATCAACACCTGAGTTTACCGGGAAAGAAAAGCCGATCAAAGTATCCATCTGTGCATAGCCAAAGACAAGTAATAATGAGGCTAAGATTGAGAGTAAAGTTTTTTTCATTTTTCTGTTTTTTTGTTCATAGTTATGCAATTATTCGCATATCGACCACAAAAGTAAAATTATTTTTAAAACAAAAAACTTATCTTTGAAATAAAAAAATGAAGAATCTTTTATTTATCAGCTTCATCCTGATTTTGGCAAGTGCGTGTTCGAACAACAACAAAACAAGTATTAACGAACACAATCAGACTGAGGAGCAGGAAAACAGCAAAATGACCGACACCCTTGATCAGTTATTTGCCATAGAAAGTGAAGCAGAACTGATTGAAATATATGGTGAGGAGAATGTACGTTTTGACACAGTATATGGTGGTGAAGGTGAAATGAGTATGGCTACTTTATTATTTCCTGAATCAAATGATCAGCTCGAAATTTTGTGGGGCGATATGAAGAAGAGAGAAAACATGATCAACATTACACATTATGCGTATTATGATATGGAAGAAGACATTCTGAGCACGGAATCCAGATGGAAAACCTCATATGGAATTGTAATCGGAACTACAATGATGGAGCTTGAAGCATTGAATGAAGCACCGATTACATTTATGGGTTTTGGCTGGGATTATGGCGGAATGGTGAGCGATTTAAATGATGGAAAACTATATGATTCGCCTCTAATGCTGCAGCTGGGAATGGTTGATTTTAATGATTTATATGAAAATGCCGATTATGAAGCATTGGTTGGTGATGCAGAATTCAGCAGTGAAAACGAAGCAGCGCAGAATCTGAATCCGGTTGTAATTCTATTAAGTATCTCAAAAGAAGGATATTGATATGGAATTCATTGAATCAGTATTTATTGAAAAACCAAAGGAATTTGTGGCAGAAATGTACCACAAAATAAGGTATACACAAGAATACAACCAGACTTTGATTGATGTAAAATCAATTGAAGGTACGATAGGCGAAACAAATAGTGTTTCAGAGCTGTTTTTCTCTCATGCCCCTACCGAAGGACAAAGAGAGAGAGTAATTGAGAGAACTTTCCCTGAAACATTTATTTTTGAAATGGAAAACGAAATCGCCATGACAAAGACTTCAGTATTATTCATTGGACTGGATAGCAGAAGAACTGAGCTAAAGATGAAAACTGAATACGCCGGAATGGGAGGTTTTCTTTCTTTCGGAATGAAAGGTCAAAAAAAATTCATTCGCAAACAAATCCAGGATTCACTTCACAGGGTTAAAGCTATTTGCGAAGCCGTTTATAATTAAGACAAACAAAAACAACTATCATATGAAAAAAATCATCATCTTATTCCTGTTTGTATTATCTACAGCAGGATTGTTTGCACAGGAATGCACATCATATTTCCCAGTAAAAATAGGTTCAACCTGGGAAATGGCACACTATGGGAAAAAAGATAAACTTGAAGGCACAACATCTTCACAAATTTCTGCCTTTGAAGATACTGAAACAGGATATATAGCCACAATTTCCATGATCAGCACTGATGAGAAAAGCAAAGAAACTGTCAATGCTGAATTATATGTAAAGTGTGAAAACGGCATTATTTTCTACGATATGCGCAATTTTTTACCAGCCGGTGCATACGATGAAAATGAAGTAGACATGAGTGTGGTATCAAGCGATTTGCAATACCCTGCAATAGTTGAGGCCGGACAAACTCTTCCGGACGCAAACATCAGTTTCACTATTAATAGCGGTGGCTTCTCAATGGAGTTCCGAACTGAGATAACCAACAGAAAAGTGATAGGAAAAGAAACCATTGAGTGTCCGGCAGGCACGTTCGAGGTATGGAAAATCTCATACACCATAGAAAGTAAGAGTGGGATGATGAATTCAAAACATACTGGAATAGAGTACATTTCAATTGGTAACGGAGTGATTAAAACCGAAACTTATAATGAGAAAGGTGTGCTTCAGGGGTATTCTATTCTGACTAAAATAGCTGTTGAATAATTATCAATATTCACACACACTAAAAAAGCCGCAATACTGCGGCTTTTTTTTAGTATTGTTTTCAATATCTGTTTACTGAACAGATACCTTAATTACGCGTTGAAAACTTGAATATTCTTTACCGACACGTACAAGATAAACACCTGCAGGAAGTTCACTGGCAGAAATCGAACTGTTAAAATGTCCGGATATTACAGCTACTTCACTAGCTGAAATAAGGCGTCCGTTAATATCAAAAAGGTCGAGTCTGAGGTCCTCATCATTTGGAAGATCAGATCCGGTAACAATAATACTGTTGCCATCATTGTATGCTTTTACATCTGCCTGACCATATTCCTCAATAGATGCGTTCCATGGAATCTTAAAAGAGAAAACTTTTGTACGCTGACTATTACTATAGATATATTCTCCGGTATACCAGAAAATTGTTCCGTCGGAAGGATCAAGAGACATATGACTGTAATCGCCAAAACGATTGGTCCAGGTTTGTGCACCGGAACCATTTACAGCCATTTCTTCAGTATAGGTCATCTGTCCCAGTGGATCCCAGCTGTTACGAGCTGTATATCCAATACTTGCAGAGACACTTGTACTTGCTTTTGAATAGGCAAGACCTATACCACCATGATCGTCCATAGCAATGGAACCACACCAGCGACTGTGGCCATCAGGGGCATAAGTTCCTTCCTGATAAATACTCCAATTGCCAGTGCTTTGATCCTGGCGCAGTTCGAACCATCGAATTGAACGCTGACTTGAGCTTACTTTAACACCCATATTAAGAACAACTGAATTATATCCTGTCCATACACGATGCTGTGCCCGGTATGTAAAAATACCACCCAGTCCGTCAAGCTTTGCTGATGTACTTGGTTGTGAAATATCATTCCATGAAGAATTATATGAGGCATCAAAAGGAGCAGTCATTAATTGCTGTTTAAATGCAATTGATCCTGAAGGCACACCCCAGTCAACTGTTACTTCATATATATTAATGGCATCATCAAAATATGTGCTCCAGCCATCATCTTCGTAGCTAAATATGGGACATTTGGTTCCTGCAGCAGGTAGTTGTCCGTCGGCAAAACCGGCAAGCGGGCAAAAGAAGTATCCACCATTTGGAGGATTGTATGAAAGTGTTAACGAAGCAGGGCTTGCAACTCCGGCAATCATTTCATCGCGCTCAAAAACCATTACTTTTTCCTGATATCCAAAATTGGCAGTCATGTAATATCCGTCAGTCCAGATTGAAAACTTCAAATAATCAGGGAAAGCAGGAGCTGAATACGTATAAAGGTTATATGATCCAGCAGGGTCATTTGTAGCAGATACAGCTAAAAACACGTTAGTAGAAGGATAATTATCAAAACTGCAAATCAGCCATCGATCAGCAAATTTATCGTACATCACAATTGGGTCACCGGCATTTGATGATACAACTGCGCTCAAATTATAAGGTCCGGCTACAGATCCACCTGTTTTATTCCATACTTTATAGGTTGAGTTTACAGCCTGAACATAATGGTTTGTTCCTGCAGCACCTGTCGGATCAGGAGGAGTTCCGTTTCCTGACTGACCGGTCCAGATTTCGAGCGGTGCACCAAGAGCATTGGTTCCCATTACTTTTTGTAAAGCCGGATCCTCTCCCTGTGGCAATGCATCGGGGTTGGTTTTCTCAGAGAAAGGTACACGAAGTTTTCGATCTCGCATTTCCTTGGTAGACTCCTTATTTTGTTCAGCAGGATCTATGGGCTCAAGATCGCGCAAAGGAGGAGTTACTATAAAACTTGTAGGGTATGCAACCTCATACTCTGATTTTTCTTCCTGTGCCTGTACATTTACCCATGGTAAGAATGACAGAATCAGGGCAATGGATAATAATTTCTTCATGATTGATTGGTTAGTTTGGTGTAAAAATACAATTATTAAATCAGAACATGATAAAATATGCCTGATTTTATATTTGTTTAAGTAATGACAAGAATTATAGTATTTTGGATGCATGCTATT
>PKSX01000106.1 GCA_002869435.1 Marinilabiliales bacterium
AAGTGGAAGCATATTTTGTATATTTCCGGTATCGCCATCCAACACAAATGCATTTTCAAATCGGTCAAGTTCGTTTTCTATACTTGAGCTTATATCATTCAGCTCGTCTAACTCAAAACCATTAAACTCAATAAGGCTGTCTTTTGCTGTGAAAACACTCCTTTCATTATACCTCAGCATCCCAAGATTGTCGATTTGCACAGACCAGTTAAATCCATAGCTTTTTCCTTCGGCACCTATACCTGCAGAAAATCCGAAGCCATTAATTGCAGGATATGATGGGCTTCGGGAGTAATTCAACTGGTAATTCAGTGAAATACTATCAGTGATATCACTTGTATACATTTCAAGGTTTTGAGTTTCTAATTCCTGGAATATCATCCCGAAAGCAGGCCCTGCATAGGCATATACTGATATGTTTTCTGATGGTGAGAAAAGTACACCACTTTGAATACTTCCAAATTCCAGATAGCGGAGCTGAAGTGGAGTTAAATCGATATTTTGCCCCGAGAAACTCTCGTTGCCAATGAAGACAAGTTCAAAAAATCTGGAGGAGAATTCCATACCCAACATTTTTTGATATGAAATATTGAAGTATGGACCAAATTTCTTTTCATTATTTATATAAGCAAATCTTGCTGAGTTAATTGTGTAATAACCCAGACTATTCATATCATTTAACTGACTGAGTGCATTATGTTTTAATGCAGAATCGAGAAACTGCCCGGTATAAAAATTCAGAAAAAAGTCATTGTTTAGATTATTGCTTTCCAGCATTGAGAAGGATTCAATATTAAATAATTGCTTTTGCTGATTTTGAGCAGAAAGAAGAGTAGGGATCAGTAAAATGAGTAGAAATGCTTTTCTCATGAGTCTATATGATAGTCAAATAAACCAGATACAGAAAAAATCAATCTGTAGTCGGCGTAAAATTTCACTTTCTGTCCGGCTGAACCTGTATTAAAGACAGCAGTAATAACAGCTTTTTTTGCATCGTAGAGATGCATGGTTTGTATTTCATTCAAATATATTTCAATATGAGAAATCAATGGTTCTGTAACTCTGCCGCTTCCGTCAACCGGTGCTGATTGTACATCTGAGTCAGGAATAAGACTGTCAATAATGCTGTTTGCTTCATTGAGAAGGTCAATCCTGAATGAAACACTTAGCGGGAACCCATTACTGACATCTAAATAGAGTATTGATTCATGTATATAACTTTCGCTGTGGGTTAAATCAAATTCAACAGTATCTATGAGCATCAGGTTTGAAAACGCAATATTTAGCGGAATCTCCATTCTGGCCATAGCTTTAAACCCCTGGCCAAAAAACACGAAATCGTTGCCGGTACTGATGTTTCCAAGCGGATTTAGCTGCCCTTTCATTCCATATGATAATGTTGAAGGCAGGTTTTCGATGAATTCTTCCACATTAGAACCTGAAAAATCCATTGTGAGGGTTGAGGGGGAAATAATACCACTGCCAGGAGGATTCTCAATAGCTCTTGCAATATTAATTGTTTTGCCAACCCATGGGCTGTTTAGAGCCACAGTACTTTGCCCAATTCCTTCGAGATGTTTTAGCTGAAAACTTGCATCTGTTCCAATGCTGTTGATTATTTCCACTGTCATATCAACATTATCCAGGTCTATTGCATCAATGCTTAGGTCTTCAAAAATATCAAATTCAGTTATGTCAGCTTCGTCAAATTCGTATTGGCCAAAATAACCGCGTGCGTAATCCAGAACAATATCCTGAAACTCAACCAATATATCAATACTGTCTCCATAATTAATAACGACAGGTGAGGTTGCATACGGATTAGCATAAACTTTAAGCGTTGATGTCAGCGCATTACAATGGAGATATGAGCCCCTGAGATCGAGATACATGCCTGAAATATCAAATTCCTGATATAAATGTTCTCCGGTAACCGGGAAACTTGGGATTAGTCCGCTTACCATAACAGGACTTCCATAAAGAAGGGAATTGTCTAAACTATATTCGATAAATGCATCGTCTCCAACGTAATTAAATGCTCTAACCACCAGATTGCCACTTTTAATTTTCATTTCGGTGATTTTAGCCCCATCCATGTCATAGTGCTTTGATTCGGTTTTTTCCATGACCAGCGCGCCCGGAGGGGCCTGTAATCCAATAGGGATAATAAAATGCATATAATAAAGAGAGTCAGGTACTCCAATTATAGAGTCCGCTGTTAAGGCAAAAAGCTCCTGATTGAAAATAACAGAAACAGAGCTGTCAGGATTGATCTGAATTAATGAATCTGTAACCAGGTCTTCTATACCCAGATTAGAATTAAAGAGGGGCGTTTTCACTGAAACATCCCAGCTGGGGTCTTTTCTGCATGAACTTGCTAAAAGAACAAGTGTTGCAAAAACTAAAGATAAAATTTTGACAGAAAAACGCATATTTCAGCTTTTTACATAGACAAAAATACATATAATTTCGTTGCATTTGCGCATTATATAAAAACATGATTTGCAAAGTATTTAATCGGATTTCGTATTTTTATCAAAAATTATTCATGAAAGACCTTGCATTGGTCATATCGGCATATAATGAAGAGGACAATCTGGAACCATTGATTGCAGATATTCTGAAATATGTACCTGTAGAAAAAAATAGACTTGAGATTATCTTTGTGAACGATGGAAGCACAGATAAGAGTGGTGAGATTATTAATTCATTGTGCGAAAAAAACAATGGTTTTATTAAAGCATTACATTTTTCCAGAAATTTTGGTCATGAAGCGGCAATGATTGCGGGGATTGATTATTCGGAATCAAGGGCTGTGATCTGTATTGACTCTGATTTACAGAATCCGGCAGAGAAAATTGCTGACATGTATAAAGAATTTAATAGTGGGAAGGATATTGTGCTGATGCAGCGATCAGGAAACAGTGGTAGTTTATTGAGGTCATTTTTTAACCGGGCATTCTACAGGCATTTGAGCAGGCAGAACTCCAGAAAGTATATTCATAATGTATCTGATTTTTTCCTGATTTCAAAACGGGTTGCTGATATATTAAAAACGGAATATCGTGAGCGAAACAGATTCATCAGAGGGTATATTCAGAATATGGGTTTTGAGCTTTCGGTATTGAAATATGATGTGCCTGTCAGGTATGCCGGGAAAAGTAAATACTCGAGAAAGAAACTGGTTCGTTATTCGGTCAACTCATTGATGTCAAATAGCAAATTCCCTCTTCTAATCAGCTGGTATATTGGAGTTGTAATGATTATATTCAGTGCTGTTGTTGGCCTGTATTCTTTAATCATGTATTTTATTGACAAACCCGTCTCAGGATATACAACTATTGTTGTCCTTATTAGTTTTATTGCAGCCGTTCAGTTTTTTATTTTAGGAATTATGGGGCGTTATATTGCTTTTATTTTCGATGAAATAAAAAACAGACCGGTGTATCTTGTTGATAGAAGGGTGAATTTTAATCTTTAATATACATTGTTTTCATAATGCCCTTCAAGATCATGAATGATTAACTCAATTCTTTCACCGTAAATGGGTTCATATGAAAAATTTGAGATAAATATCTTTAGATTTGGAGCATTGTATTGCGAAAATGGAATAACAAAGTCTGTTCGAAATTCTTCAGATGAATTCTGAGTGATCTCAAGAAGCGGGTATTCTATCATCCATTGCTTGACATGATTAGAGAATAATCCAATTCGAAGGTCAACATCTTCATTAAATGGATTCTCTGAATCAGGTATAATTAATATCTTTCCTTCTAAATCTGGAAGAGAATCTTTAACCATTACGTCGGACACTATGTAGAAGTCTTTATTCTTGCCATACATATTCACATTTACATACGAAAAATCTTTTTCTGAACAGTCAAGAAGAGGTTCTGGTTTGACTCTTTGTTCGGGTAGTCCCTGAACGGCTCTTTCATAATCAGGCGTTACTAGAAGACTTTCAAAATCTTCTGATGGGTTTATTCTAAGAAATGAATCAAAATATGCTTCCTTAGTCATTGAATCGTAATGTATTGCGTTTTTCAAATACTGATATGTCTGGAATATATTATGAACAACAAATAATGACACGGCAAAATATGTTAGTATTTTTGTAATCCTTTTCTTATAAATGAAATACGATATCAATGCAGCAAGTGGTAAAGACATTACTGCATAAATATCAATCATAGTACGTGCACCATAGCTTCCACCATACCACCAGCACCACCATGAATATGTGACATATATTAATGCTGGAAGAAAGAAATAATATGCTGTTCTGATTGCTTTAATCTTCTTTTTCATGAAGAAGACACCGACAACAGCAAAAAACATAACCGGTGTGTATATAAACCACCCTTTTCTGAATCCCAAAAGTGCTTTGTGAATATGAAAGTTATTAAAATAGAATTGCTCATTATATGAATTAATAAAATAAGAACCCGTTTGCATTTTCCAGTACAATAACTGAGGAATCCAGATCATAAATGCTGTTATAATCATCAATGCAATAAGAGGCCAATTCTTTAGTAGCAGCTTTAATCTTAGTTTTATTTCATAGAATCTACTAATTTCCCAAAGCAAAAATAACAATACAATCAGGATATTAGTGGGTCTTATTAATACAATTAAACCGATTAGTACACCCAGAATTGCTGAAGTGGTAAACTTCTGTTTTTCATACCATTTTAAACAATAAAACAAAAACATTGCAATGAGGCAGAAGCTATATACATGCGTCATTCCAGGTTCAAAGCTGGTATAATAAAACAGGTTTGTTCCCAGATAAATCAATAGCAGTGCAACTGAAGTTATAAGTGGGTCAAAGTATTTCTGTAGTAGTTTTCTGGTAAAAATAAGCCCAATAACAAGGTAAAAGAGCGCTGCGAAGGATATTAGAGTTTTATATGTTGCTGAGTAGCCGTTGGCATACTTGCCTGATAATTTCTCTATTCCATGAGCAATAAAGAAAAACGGGGAATACATGAGTGAAGTCCCCATAGTTGTCTTTATTACATATTTCCCATTTGCCTGTTTTATTGGCCAGAATTTTTCATAGTAGTTCTCTTTTCCATCATTCATAAAAGATAATGATACATCCTTATAAATAAATGCAGCTGGTAGATATGCATACAATGATAAGACATCTTGCTCAATGATTTTTTTATTCCATGAATTGGCCTGAAACTTAATAGCCATAGTGAATATGACCATTGAGAGAATAAGGTAATTAGGCAATTGTTTGAATCTCTGATTAATACCCATATTTATCTTTCCACCAGTTTTTCAATTGTTCTCTTAATACATTTTCACGTGAATTATTGCCCGGCTCATAGTATTTCTTTCCTGAAAGTTTTTCTGGCAGACACTCCTGCTCTGTGAAATTTCCCTCGAAGCTATGTGCATATTTGTATTCCTTTCCGTAATCCAGCTCTTTCATGAGATTAGTTGGAGCATTTCGCAGATGCAACGGGACAGGAAGGTCTCCACTTTTTCGTACTTCTGTCAATGCTGCGTCAATTCCGCTATAAGCAGAGTTACTTTTTGGCGATGTAGCCAAATATACAGCACATTCTCCAAGGATAATTCTTGCTTCCGGCCAACCAATTTTTCTGATTGAATCGAAAGCAGTATTGGCCATCAGTAATGCATTTGGATTGGCTAGCCCGATATCTTCAGCAGCTAATATGAGCATCCTGCGAGCAATAAATTCAGGTTTCTCACCACCTTCAATAAGTCGTGCCATCCAGTATAATGTTGCATTTGGGTCGGAATTACGCATCGACTTAATGAATGCTGAGGCAATATCATAGTGCATTTCACCGCTTTTATCGAAACGAGCCATATTCTCCTGAATAACCTGACTCAGATTATCATTGGTGATATAACACGCGTTGTGCGTTGTTGTATTGTTCACCATTAAATCAATAGCATTGTATAGTTTTCTTGCGTCTCCACCTGAAAACCTGTACAGTGCATCTTTTTCCTGAATAGTAAGTTTTATTCCCTGCTGTTTAAAGTATTTTATTGCTCTGTTACATAGTTGATCAAGTTCTTCAGTCCCAAGTTCTTCCAATACATATACCTGGCAACGGCTTAATAGGGGACTTATCACTTCAAAGGATGGGTTCTCTGTAGTGGCGCCAATTAGTGTTACAACACCCTGTTCAACTGCACCCAATAAACTGTCCTGCTGTGATTTACTGAACCGGTGTATTTCGTCAATGAATAATAATGGGTTGCTTTCTCCTTTTGCTTTTTGAATGACATCTCGTATATCCTTAACCCCTGAAGAAATGGCACTAAGTTGGTGAAATGGTTTATTAAGATAATTTGCAATTAATATGGCAAGGCTGGTTTTTCCTACACCGGGTGGGCCCCAGAGAATCATGGATGATATTTTTCCACCCTCAATCATGAGGCGTAAAACTTGTCCTTCACCCATGAGTTTTTGCTGACCAATGTATTCGTTTGGTTCTTGTGGACGCAAAATTTCAGCAAGCGGCCTTGGATCCATTTTTTGTGGCTAAGATAGAAAAAATCGGGATTATATTATTTGTGGTTTTTATATGATGGTTAATAAGAAAACCCGGAATCTGCCGAGCCATGAATGGCAGAATTCCGGGAAATCAAGGCATCACTTATTATGAAAAAGAGGATTATGTATTAATAAGTACTTTTTTGCTGATATTATCTGAATAGTTGTTAATTATTCTAATAAATACTATACTGCTGCTAACGTTTGAGGTAGTATAGTTCAGTATGTGACTTCCTGTTTCAAGGGTGTGACTGTCATAAACAATTACTCGACCATTTATGTCAATAATCTCTACAGCAATATTCTGTTCTTCCGGAATATATACATTGAGTAAGAGTTGTCCATTGTTTGAACTTACTCCGGCAAGCTCAGGTGCTGAGTTATTTTCTTCAGACATTACTCCAACCAGATCTGAAACGGTTGTTTGTCCGTCAAAATCAGTTTGTCTTAGTCTATAATAGGTCAGCTGAGACGGTTTCTCAAAATCTGTGTATTCATAATTTAAAACACTATTGCTGTTTCCGGCACCTTCAATATATGCAATAGGCTCAAAATCAAGCCCGTTATATGAGCGCTCAATAGTGAAATAATCATTATTGGTTTCTGTTAAGGTTGACCAATTTAGATCAACGGTTGAGAAATCTGAATTATACTCAGCATTAAAACTTAGCAATTCAATTGGAAGTGGGAAATATAACGGTTTTACATTGTCAATCTTGATATCACCATTTTTTATTGCCCAAAATTCATTGCTGCCATCACTAGTGGCATAAAACTTAAAGAATATCGTATCGGCTGCTGTTATTGAAATAGAGTCATGTATGGTCCGTACATTATTAGTATTGTCACCATAAATAGTAGAATCTGTTATCCATGCACCATTAGCATTTATCTTATACATAATGTGAAATTCATCTGAGTTCTCCAAATTTCCGCTTTGATTAATTCGAAAAATGTACTCTATCTGTAAATTAGAAGTCTCCAATAAAATCATTGGGGGAAGTTCAAGCTCACAATGGTCCTTTGCTGTCCACTGTGAAGCAGTGACTTTACCACAAGTGGTGTAATACGTACTTGGGTCGCTGAAATCAATTTCGTACTGTCCTTTAGCCCCGATGAAGAGGAAAAGTGACAAAATCATGAGGGTAATATTTTTTTTCATTCTTGTTCTTATTTAGAATTAGACTAAACAAAGATACGTCAGAAATATGGCCTCCCGACAACGAAATTGTTAATCATTACTTAAGAAATATTGTTAAATTCTTCATATTTCAGTCTTTTAGCATTGATTTATGTAAAGCTTTTCTAAAAAAATTAATTTGCACTCTCTAGATTATGTATGTATATTTGTACCGAGGAGAAAAATTTTATGCTTATGGGGTTGAAGAAAAGACGTTTTTTCTTTCTTTTTGTTTTTTGCCTGTTTTTTATTACCAGTTTAAGTGCTCAGGATGGTCCTGATGAGATGTTGGTTGATACTACTTATCAGTTTACAGAGGGACCATTTGAGTTTGGTGATGGAGTACAGCTAACTCCGCCTGCATATTTTCTTCCATTTATTCAAAAGGATAAACAGGGTTTCATTCATCAAGGAGCCGCATCAACCATTCAGGTACAGATATATGAAAATGTATTGTATACCTATATTGCCGCTTCATTAACTGAGGAGGAATTATTGAAGCAGAACGCCCGGCTTATTGAGCATTCAAAAGTGTTAACTAATGATAACAGGGAAGCCGATTTCTTTGTTATTGGATTTACCGTTACATCCAATGGAGAGGAAATGGAATATGAAAGAATGATGCTTCTGACTGGAGATCATACCAAAGCTATCTGGATCAATGCAAATTATCCGGTTCTTGCTAAGGAGGTGTTATTTAATGTATTGAAAGAAAGTTTGTTGACTGTTAAATTCTAAGTAAGAACAATGAAGAAGTTTTATACATATTTGCTCTTTGTTCTGCTGGCTTTTACGGTCGCAATAAATGGAATAAAAGCACAAACTCATATTATTTCTCATGATATCGACTGGTCTACTCAGAACCAGAACATGTGGGGCCCGAATGGAAACCCCTGGAATATTAATATGAACATCAATCTTTTTGATGTTGAGTTTGATACTGCAGTTACGGTTGGGGATATTGTCAATATTTTAGGAGGACAATTTGGTGCTGAAGTAGATATTGATTCCTGGTTTAAAATTGGTTCAGATTTTATTATCAGTGGTTTCACTACCGGTTTTGTTGATGTGGATTATCCGGTAACTATTGATATGGAAGTTCCTGATGATAACACATTTTGTCCGGGAGAGGAGGTGAGTATCGCATCAGATTATACTGTAAATCCTGGCTGGATGCTCGACACGCATTTTCCTTCAGCCGGGGTTATTGGTCTTTATCTCAATTTCGGATTTGATCTTGATGTGGATGCTACAGTTTGTGTATTTGGCTGCACTTCATTCCCAATAATTGATGTGAGTGTCCCGCTTGATACTACTCCTATTGTTGAGCTAAATACAATAACCGGGGTGTTTAGCTATCCATGTTTCAACCCTTCGTCGTTTCCTCCAATACAGATCTGCCACGATACTATTTTGCCTATTACTTTTAATAATTTGTTTGGCATTGGCTTAAGTGGTTCTATTACTCTGCCTTATGTGGAAACAACAGACTGGCTTGATGTTATTGATGAGTGTAATAAAGATCTGTATGCTGCAGGAGATTGTACATGGGTAACACTTGAGGTTGATGTAATTCAACTCCTTTCAGCAATAGCCGGTCTTATCCCTCCTCCGGCAGGTCCCGCAATACAGCAGTTTTTAAGTATGTTGAGCGGAACTATTGATCTGGGTGGTGGATTTACAATTGATTATACACTCTTTGCTGCCTGGTTTGAAATAATGAGCACAATGCAACAGGATTTCCATTTTGATCCGGCTGTTTGGAATAATTTCTCTTTTCCTCAACCCGTTGAATATTCCGTGGTCGATCCACACAACGGAAACCTCCTGGTCGATCAGGGGGTGGCATCGAATATTTCCTTTGAGGCATGTCATACGCTTAATTATATATGGCCATGCCATAATGTGGATTCTATGGAGATCAATGTCAGCCATAGCCTGAGCAACGACTTTACGAATCATACCTGGGATAGTCTTTCATTTTCTTTTAATATCTCGGCACTAGAGTTTTGGTTGAATATCCCATCTTTCCCAATTGTTCCACCGTCAAATATTCCTGATCTGTGTGTAGAAGTTCCGTATGTTGATTCTACAAATAATACTCATGGCCTACAAGATATTTGTATGCCCGGTGTTCACATTCCTGGTGTGTACAATATGCCCACAGATCTGACTATTCATATTGGTCCGCTTTTCTCATACAGCTGGCCCCTTGGTTATATTCCAATTACATGGTATAACGATACTTGGGAACTTGCAGGTTTCAACGATACTATTTTCCCCTCCTTTATGATGTCAACAAACTGCCCCGGTTTGGAAATTATTGACCTAACAGTGGTTGATGTCTTATGCTATGGCGATAGTACCGGTTCAGTAACAGTGACAATAGCCAATGGATCTCCACCGTATACATATATATGGTCTACTGGAGATACAGTCGTACATAATTCAACTGTATCCTCAATATCTAATCTTGCATCAGGTTGGTATTATGTGACTATTACAGATGTGAATGGCTGTGAAGTAAATGACTCAGCAGAAGTAATTGATGCTTATCCACCAATATCTGTTACTATTGACACAGTCAATGTTACTTGCTTTGGTGGCTCCGATGGTTCTGTTGTATTGAATGTTACAGGTGGTGCTCCACCATATAATTATGTGTGGGATCCGCCACAAACAAATGCTCCGGGGGCGTATAATCTTCCGGCCGGGATTTATACCATTACCATTACCGATAATGTTGGATGTGATACTGTAGTAAGTACTCCATTGATTGAATTGTATCCACTCCCAACTATTAATATTACTGCAACCCCAACTGAAGGTTGTCAACCTCTCGATGTTCAGTTTTATGAAACCTCACCGGATTCAGGTCAGACCTATTTTTGGGATTTGGATGAAGGTTCGCATTTCAGTTCTGATAAGGATCCGTTCCTTACCTATTATAATCATGGTATCTATGATGTATTGCTTGTGGTAACATCTGTACATGGTTGTGTAGATTCTGTCAGGCTGGTTGATTATATTACAGTTTATGAGAAACCGGTCGCAGATTTCCGCCCATATCCTGATCATCCGGATTTGGCCAATAATACTGTTCTCTTCTTTAATGAAAGTTCGAATACCTATCTGAGTGAATGGGATTTTGGTGATGGAGGATACAGTACACTTACCTATCCAACTCATACATACCAGGATACCGGAACATATCTTATAACTTTGTACATCACTACTGAGCATGGCTGTAAGGATACGGCAGATTATACAATTTATGTGGCTGATATTATCACCATGTATATGCCCAACTCTTTTAGTCCTGACGGAGATGGTATAAATGATTTTATTAAGCCGATTGCTCACGGGCTTAATGAAGATGAATATCAGTTTATGATATTTGATCGCTGGGGGACCTTATTATTTGAAACAAGCAGTTACGATGAGGCCTGGGATGGTAAATACAATGGTGTTACATGTCAGCACGGTGTTTATCAATATGTTATATTTTACCGTGATAAAGAAGGTCTTAAACAGAAAGTTATTGGCGGCTTGCAACTGATTCGATAATCAATAATTGTTTTGGTTTTTCCATCTTTGATTTAAAAATGTAATTCATATTGTTGTAATTCATATATTTGGTTGTTTAATACCGGGGTTATGAAAAAGATTTCTATTCTGACATTTATTGTCATTTCAGTTTTTAGTTTCCAAAATGTATTCTCTCAGTGTGGCCCAACAGATCATGGTGGTGCTGACTGGATTATTTCATCTTCCACAACCATTGGAGGAGAACATGTGAATGTTGGAACATTCAGGGTAGAATTGGGGATTACTGTAACAGTAGACACAACATGTCATTTTCTTACGGTCTATGCCGATTCAGTTTTTATATATGGTACTATTGATGCTGATGCTGCTGGTGATGATGGAGGATCGGGTGGTGCAGGCGGACCTTATGCTAATGGAAGTGGTGTTCCCGGACATGGTGGTGATGCAGGTTTAACCGGATACGGAACCGGTGGTGGCCCAGCTGGAACTGGTGGGGGTGATGGTGGATATCAGACTCAGATATGTGGAGGTGTGTTTTGTGTTGGAAACCGCGATGGATTTAATGGCGGCGGTGGCGGAGCCGGTGGTGGTGCCGGAGGATCATACGGAGGAACTGGTGGTGGTGGTGGATATGGCGCTTTTGGAAGCGGCTTTTCTGTTGCCGATGGGGGTGACTATGGCCCCGGAGGAACAGCTGCTTCTAGTTTTGGAACAGAAACAGGTTCAGATATTTCCTGGGGTTCAGGTGGAGGAGGAGCCGGTGGCGGCGGTGGTGGATATAATTATGGCACAGTTGGTGGTTTCGGTGGACATGGAGGCGGAATGGTCTCTTTAATAGCAAGCTACAAATTGATTATGTCGGGAACAATTCATTGTAATGGTGAAGCTGGTGGAGATGGAGGAAATGGTGGTGGTGAATCAACTGATGCAGGATACGATTGTAGTACTTCCGGCTATAGCTCTTGTTCTGTTTGTCCTGAATCGGTATATGATGCAGCCGGTGGAGCCGGAGGTGGAGCCGGTGGCGGTTCAGGCGGTGGAATATACCTTCAGAGTGATGGCGCTCTTAATGTTACCGGAACCCTTGAAGCTATTGGTGGTATAGGTGGAGCAGCCGGCATTCCGGATAATACATATGGTACCTGTTTCGATTACTCTCGCGGCGGCGGCGGCGGTGGTGGCGGCCGCATAAAAATATTGTATAATCCATGTGTAATGGTTAATATTTCACCGTCCTATAATGTTAATGGTGGAACTGGAGGGTCAGGTGTCACTGCAGGGTCAAACGGATCAACCGGAACCTACAGAGGTGATATTATCAGTGTTAATTATTCAGTTCTTGATGCAGGAAGTATTGGATTAACCGATCCGGTTTTCTGTGATTATGGTGATGTTCCTCCAATTTCATCTACAGGTGCAGCCAGTGGTGGGTTGGCAGGAAATTATCATTACCAGTGGGAATATAGTACAACTGATAGTTTAAATGGATTTGTTAATCTGCCCGGAGAAACAGGAATCACTTGCGACCCCGGACTCATTACACAAACAACCTGGTACAGACGCAAAGTAGAAAGTGGTGAATGTGAGGAATATACCAATGCTGTTAGGGCCTCTGTGATAGATTGCTCAGCAATTGATGAGAACAATGCCATGTTGCAGATGCAGGTATATCCAAATCCCAATTCAGGAGAGTTTACAATAACTACATCTCAACCAATTGATAACAATGCTTTCATTCGCATTTACAGTTCTTCGGGACAAATTGTATTTGAAAAGAGTGATTTAAATAATCAAAAGGAAATTAAATTGCACTTGTCTGCAGAACCAGGAATATATTATCTTATTCTGGAATCTGGGGAACAGAAAGTATTGACCAGATTTTCTATTCAGTAGAAAACTCATTTTTAATATTTTCCAGAAATTCTCTGAATTTCACAGGATGCATGCAATCTTCTATAGTGTATTCTCCAATTGCAGTTCTTTGTAAAGAGCTTAAATGAGCCCCGCTATGAAGATGTTTGCCAAAATCACGGGCCACTGATCTTATATATGTTCCTTTTGAACATTTAATATCAAAAGATATCTCAGGAAGATTAATTTCAGGAATATCAAAGCTGTAAATCTCTATCTCCCTGCTTTTTATAATTACCTCCTCGCCTGAGCGGGCGTAATCATAGGCGCGTTTACCTTTTATTTTAACAGCAGAATGCTGGGGAGGAATCTGTTGTATCTTTCCGGTAAAATGTTTCGCAGCATCAAGTATCTCTTTTTCTGAAATATGTGAAATATCATACTCCTCATCAGGTTCAGTTTCGAGATCAAAAGAAGGTGTTGTTTTTCCAAGATGGAAAGTTCCTGTATACTGCTTTTCCATATTCTGGAATTCTTCCATTCGCTTGGTGTATTTTCCTGATAGTATTATAAGTACGCCTGTAGCTAGCGGATCAAGTGTGCCGGCATGACCAACTTTAATTTTGGAGCCAAGATGGCGTGAGATGCTTTTTCTGACATGATGTACCACTTCGTGTGATGTCCACCTGTATGGTTTGTCAATTAAAATCAGTTCGCCTCTTTCAAAGTCAAACATGGCTATGCAATATTCAATGGAATGTTAAGAGCAATAAGTATAATAATGGCAGCTCCAACAATAATTCTGTACACACCAAAAGCACGAAAGCCGAATCGGGTCAGGAAACTAATGAACCCTTTTATGGCCAGCATGGCTACAATGAATGCAATCGCATTTCCAATCAGTAATAATTGAAGGTTATTGTTTACGCCAATAATTTCATGATTTTGATATAGTTTATATGCAGATGCAGCCAACATGGTTGGAACAGCTAGGAAAAAACTGAATTCAGCAGCAGTTTTTCTTGTAAGTCCCTGAGACATGCCGCCAACAATAGTAGCCGCAGACCTGGATACACCCGGAATCATGGCCATAACCTGGAAGAACCCGATTATCAGAGCCCGTTTAGTGCTTATGCTTTGGTCGGTATCGTTTCGGCTGAACCATTTGTCAACAAATAGCAGTATAATGCCTCCTGCTACAAGTGAAATTGCCACAACCAAGACGCTTTCCAGAATGCTGTCGATGTAATCGATCATAAAAAATCCAATAACAGCAGCTGGTAAAAATGCTATGAATAGTTTCCAGTAGAAATCAAAATTTTTGAAAAAACGCTGTAGGTAAAGAACAACAACAGAAAGGATGGCTCCAAACTGGATATTAACAACATAGGCTTTTGAAAACTCATCCGGGGTATGCCCCAGAATTGCTTCCGTAATAATCATATGTCCTGTGGATGAAATGGGAAGAAACTCGGTAAGTCCTTCCACAATGGCTATAATAATAGCGTCAAACCAACTCATTCTTCGTCTTTACCGGCTTTTGGCTTATAAAGTATGGCGTATATCTCAACTACAATACCGATAATAATCAGGAGTGGTGCAATGGTGAGCCTTTGTGCATTGAAAATAGCCGGGTTAAATACGTTGGGGTCGTCAGATCCTCCTCCGATCATGAGTATATATCCAAGAGCCATCAACGCAAGACCAATCAACATGATAATATAGTTTTTCCGGTCAAATACAAAAGTGGGCTTGTTTTCTTTTTGAGTTGTGTTTTTACTCATGTTTATCTGTTTTTAGAGTGCAAATATAGTAACAAAAGAAATACTACTTTATTGTTTTGCAATAAAACACTTAGTGTTTGCTAAGATAATCAGCAATTCCTTCACTGTTAGCTTTAATTCCTTCATTGCCTTTATGCCAGTCGGCAGGGCAAACTTCACCATTTTCTTCAAAAAACTGTAATGCATCAATCATCCTCAGTGTTTCATCAACACTTCTTCCCAATGGCATATCGTTTACAACCTGATGTCGCACAATTCCTTGTTTATCAATAAGAAATAAACCACGATACGCAACCGGTTCTCCGTCAAAATCATACTCGTCTTCATCATTAATTTCATACTCTCCTGCCAATACGTCAAAGTTTCTGGAAATCGTTTTTGAAAGATCAGCAACAATCGGGTATTTAACACCTTTTATGCCACCTTTGTTTTTCTCCGTATTGAGCCAAGCAAAATGTGAGTATGCAGAATCAGTGCTGCAACCCACAACAGCTACGTTTCTTTTTTCAAATTCTTCAATCTTTTCCTGAAATGCAATAAGCTCTGTTGGGCAAACAAATGTGAAATCCATAGGATAGAAAAAGAAAATAACATGTTTTTTGCCAATGAACTGATCCAGAGAAAAGTTCTCAACTATTTCTACACCATTAATAACTGCAGTCGCTTTAAAATGTGGTGCGGGTTTTCCTGTTAATACTGCCATTTATTTTGATTTTTTACAAATATACAAAGTTTTGCGTTTTAAAGAATTTCAAAATCATAATGTGCTGTTAATATGCAAGATAATGTCTAAATATGCTTGAAATTATCCTGATAGGGTGTAATGGTCATAACCGGAACCACAGAGTTCTTAATTATCTGAGAAGCAGTACTTCCAATAAAAGTATGTTTCCAGTTTTTCTCCTGCTGGGTCATAATCATAATCATATCGCAACGTGTCTCTTTACTGTAATTTAGAATACGCTCAGCAGTCAAATGGGTTTTATCGAAATTATATACCACGTCTGTAGTACAGGCAACATTGTTTTCAATCATGAAATCTTTTGTTTTTGCCAGTTTAGATTTGATGTCTTTTTCCTGATTGAAATTATCGTGATTGATTATGCTGATAATTTTAACTGTAGCACCATAATACCTGCTGAACATTATGGCAATATTAATTTTCTGCCGGATTTGCTTGCTTAAATCAAGGGGGAGCAGAATCTTAGAGAAGGTTTCTTTAATATGCTGATTAATAGTGATTACCGGGCATGTTGCCATGCGGATAATTTGAGCAGTGTTTTTGCCAATAGCCACTTCCTCACCATGTGTTTTTCCTGATTTTCCCATAACAATCAGCCTGACTCTGTTTTCTTCAGCAAATTTGGTTATGACTTCATGTACCTCACCTTCAAGAATAACGTACTGAACCTGAATGTTAAACTTGTTCGAATACAAGCCGGCTAGCCTTCTTAGCTTGGTTTCTGTATTGTCATCATCTTTAGTAAATGATGCATTGGATTTGTTTTTATTATATGCAACACTGCTTCTGGTATTGTTAACATGTACAAGTGTTAAGCCGGTATTCATGAGTTCAGCCAGACTGTATGCCTGATTTACAAGCATTTCGGTTCTGTCACCAAAATCCACCGGAATGATAATATTATCATAATATTTTTCCATGTGGGGGAATATTCGTAATTTTGCTACTAATATAAGCAAATTGTGTTGAACTGTATGGGTCTGCTTTTCAATAGTCTGAGTTTAACATGGCTTAAATTTCCATCCATATGAAAAGAATTCCTGAATCTGAATTGGTTCTTAACAGTAAAGGACGAATTTACCATTTGAATCTGGCTCCTGAGGATCTTGCAAAAAATGTTATTCTGGTTGGTGATCCTGCCAGAGCTGATCTTGTGGCTTCATTTTTTGATTCCATAGAATACTCAGGGCAGAACAGAGAGATTTGTACACGTACCGGGGTTTTTCAGAATAAAAGAGTATCAGTAGTTTCCACCGGCATGGGTACTGATAATATTGATATTGTCATTAATGAGCTTGATGCGTTGGTCAATATTGATTTGAAAAAGCGTGTTGTGAAGAAGGAGAAGACTTCGCTGAACCTTGTTCGTATTGGTACTTCAGGAGGCTTGCAGCCTTTTCTTGATGTCAATACATTTTTGTTTTCCTCACATGGTATTGGCCTCGACGGATTACTTCACTATTATGCAGGAAGCAGCGAATTTAGGGATTCTATTCTGGAACAGGTTATTGCAAGTGATCTTGAGTGGCCTCAGCGATGGCCCAGCCCATATGTGGTTGAAGCTGATGCAGAGTTGATGGAGAGAATTTCAGAAAACTTCTTGAGAGGTTTAACATTGACTGCATCCGGATTTTATGGCCCACAGGGAAGGGTTTTGCGACTTCCTCTGCATTATCCCGAATTTAATAAAAAGGTTGAAGATTTTTCATTCAGAGGTCAGCGAATAACCAATTTTGAAATGGAAACATCTGCCCTGTATGGACTGGGAAGAATGTTGGGGCATAAAACGCTTACTGCCTGCGTGATTATTGCAAACCGTACCACAAAGAGTTTTAGTAAGAATTATCAGCCCGCTATGAAAAAGCTGATAAAGCATGTGCTGACAAAAATTTAAATGTGCTGCAGATATGGCAATTGATGAGGCTAGATTGACCGCACTCTTGAATCTTCTGGATGAACCTGATGAGTCTGTTTGGGCCGATATTAGAGACAAAATTCTGGATATGGGTGAAGAAACTTTGCCCGAAATCAAATCTGCTCTAGATAATTCATTTACTCCACTTCTTCAAAGCAGATTAAAAGAATTGATAGGAGTTCTGAATTTTCAGAAATCTTCTCGTGAAATTAAAACATGGTCAAAAATTGGCCAGGGTTCTTTGCTTTCGGGTACAATGATTGTTGAAAGGGCATTTAATCCACATATTAATGAGACAGAATACCGAAAGCA
>PKSX01000257.1 GCA_002869435.1 Marinilabiliales bacterium
CTTTTTGACCCACCGGGAAGAATAAAATTTTTCAGCTCTTCCAGCCGAGCATCATATTTATCAATTAATTTTTCAACAAAAAACTTACCGACACTGGCAGCAAAAACCCCTAGAAAACCGGCCTTAGACTTTGGTCCATATATGATTTCATTATAAACGGGCATAAACTCTTCATTATATGAATCAAGTGCCACATTCAAGGCCATATCATATTTTACAACAAAGCGCAAGGGATTATGCTTCATTGCTTTCAGTGAGTCTTTGTCTTTTAAATCATCTCCCATTGTATTTACAAAAGCATTAAAAGACATGTATACATTATCATATGCACGCTGTAATTTAAAATATTGTGCTTCCGTAAGCTGTTGAATAAATGTTTGATTTGCAGTAATTTCTTCAACGCTGCTTTTAGCTTGTTTATATTTTTTAATGGTTTCTGTTCTCAGAAGGTAATCAATCATATCGCCTTGTGAAAAAGCAAAAACAGATTGCAGAATTATTGCAATGAAGATAAATGTGCGCATAAAACAATTGGTTTAGTTAATAATTTTCGAAAATAAACAAATTTTTGTAATGCTAAAAAGCAAATACCACACTGCGTTCTGGGCATTAGACAACAATGAAATACTAAAACAATAAATCAGGAGATATATTGGGGTTTTAATTAGACCAATTCAAATCATATGTTATTTTTCCAGTGGAATTGCAAAAATCATTAAGTATAAAGTCAAAAGATAATTCTTCTGTTTCTTGAGATTCAATATTGATTATTTTTTCTTGAACTGCAGTTTTATGAAATTTATCTTTCTGAGTATATAAACAGTCTTCATAGTATCCGGTTTCAATTTTAAAATGCACAGTTATTGCTGCAGGATTTGTATTATTGATTGAAAATGTAAATTGATATCTTTTTTTATGGTATTCATCCAGGCATGTTGTTTTGTTTTCAATAGCTTCAACAATGGGTTGCTTGGGAGGGGATGATTTTTCTTTACTGCTTTCAAAAAGCTTGTTGGAAACAGCAATGCTAAGATCGTAAACATCACTACCTTTTTCATATTCCAACATATAAATTTCAGCAGATTCAACATCTACTATTTTTGCTGAGATAAAAAACCCCTCATTGATTGTTTTTATTTCAATAATGCAGATTAAATCAGCACCTAAAAATTCACCAGCTTCTGCAATTTCATCGTTTTTAATTAATCCAGACTCATTTATTCCATGCTCTTTTAGTATTAAATCAATATTTTCCCTTTCAAGTGGCTTATATTTATAAATATGATCATCTGTTCTCTTTTCATATTTCAGGCTGGCATTAATGAAAATATCCCTTACAATATCTTCCCAGCCGGTTTTGTCTTTGTCAATGGGTTTTAAAATAGCAATCTTTTTAGTGCTAATACCTATCCAGGGGTTTTAATCTCCAGTGTTTGTTTGAGCAAAAATTAAGCTTTGAAATAGCAAAAAAACGATTGTTATTAATTTCATAGAGATGTTTTTTATGTTTGAAAATCAAAATTACAATAAAACATCATAATATAAGAAAGCCCGGAAGATTATTTCCTATTTCGACATGATTGAAGACGGAGGAAAGGTGCTTCTTATTAAAGGTTATGAGAAAACTGTGAGTGCCGAAGTGTTGAATATGGACATGGAATTATAATTCAGTTAAGACGCGTATTCAGTTTGCCAATATCAAAAAATTAACCTATGTTTGCAACATTAGGCGTACTTCTGCTGTCAAATGTAAAACCACTTTATTATGAAGCACCTGTTAACTTTTATTGTAGCGCTGGTAGCCGTGTCTTCTTTTATTATGACATCATGTGTTAAAGAAGAATTCGACATGGACACTGTTCAGGCGACCAACTGGGATCCCAATTTTGCCGCACCATTAATTAATTCTGATCTCGACATGTGGGATATTTTGAAAGATTATGATTCGACAGATTTATTGGTGATCGATTCCAATCAATTTATTTATCTGGTATATGAAGATACTGTGTACAGTGAAAGTGCAGAGGATTTAATCAATATACCAGACCAGGCATTTAATTATAGTGATAATGTTACAGTTCCCGGAGGAAATTTGAGCGGAACATACAACACTTTGCTTAGTTTCGATTATGATTTTTCATTAACCGGTGGTATTGAACTTGATACTATGGTTTTGAAAGACGGCGATCTTTCAATGACACTTAATACTGATTTGAATTATCCGGCGACAATTATAGTCACGATTCCCGGGGCAACTCAAAATGGGGTTCCTTACGAGGACACATTGGTTGTGACCGGTCCATCAGTTAATATCAGTTCGCAACTCGATGGAACAAAACTGGTTTTTGATGCCGCCAACCCTAATCGACTAACAATCAATTACGATATTACAATGGTGGGTACCGGCCAAACAAACAATTCGCCTTATTCGCTCAGCTTCGATATGAGTTTTACCAATTTGCGTTTTAAAAGACTATATGGTTATATGGGACAACTTAACCTGAGTATGAATAATGATACTATTGGAGTAAAGTTGTACAATAATAATATTGAAGGCTTTATCGATTGGGAAGATCCGCGCTTGTATATCAATGTTTTCAATACCATGGGGCTTCCAATACGTACAACTATAGACTATCTTGAAGCAGTTAGAACCAATGCACCAATAAATTCACAGGTAATTACCGGGTCAGGTATTCCTAATCCCTGGGATCTGAATTATCCTGCCACCTATGGTCAAACATCAATTACCACAATGCTTCTGACTAAAGCAAATTCTAATATTGATGTAGCGTTGAGTATTACTCCGCAAAGGGTCTATGCACTTCTAAGCGGACAAACCAATCCTGACGGCAATGTTGTGAAAAACCACATTGAAGATGATGATCAATTAGCCGTTGAGGCAAAACTGGAATTGCCATTTTATGGTACAGCTTCTAATTTTGTTCTTCAGGATACTTTTGACTTAAGTATTGGAGAAGACCTGAGTAATATAGATTGGATTAAATTCAAAATATGGACACGCAACGGTTTTCCGGTTGACGGAGTCGTACAATTGTATTTTTGCGATTCATTATACAACGTAACAGATTCATTGCTAAATCCTGTTGAGCAGGTACTGGTTGCTGCAACACCGGGAGCAGCACCGGATTATATTGTTACCAACCCCGTTGAAAAAATGGTTATTACTACATTTCAGCACGACAGGGTTATGAATCTTGAAAATGTAAAATATGCCATAGTGAGGGGCACGCTTAATACTTACAATAATGGAACGCAGCTGGTAAAAATATATTCATACTACCGGCTTGGAGTGCGGCTAAGTGCACAGGTGCAGGCAATGTTTAACAGCAATGAATTTTAAGGAGGGAAAGACTATGAAAAAATTATTTGCTTTTATTGCTGTTGCATTCGCGGTCATTGGTCTTAAGGCTCAAAACGATATGACCATTCATTCCATGCAGATTATTCCTCAATCTTATTATAATAATCCGGCACTTATTCCTACTTGTAAAATACATGTGGGTGTTCCCGGCCTATCTTCATTTTATCTCGATGGTGGTCATACCGGTTTTGTGCCTAAAAATGTAATTTCAACCAATATTTACGATTCTGTTCAAATTGATATGGAGGGATTTGTAAATAGCCTGGCAAAAAACAATTACCTGTTTTTAGATCTTAATGAGGAAATACTCTCTTTTGGTTTTAAGTTTAAAGAAAAGCATTATGTGAATTTTTCTTTGACCGAAAAAGCGTTTGCCAGAATTTCTTATCCGAAAGATCTTATTGAGTTTGTATTTTATGGCAATGGAGCCATGATGGACGAAGATGTCCTTCTTGGCAATTTGAATGTTAATGCAGCTCACTACAGAGAGTATGCTTTCGGATATAGTATGGATTTTAACGAGAAATGGAATTTTGGCGCCAGAGCAAAATTGCTTTTTGGGAAAATGAACTTAAATACTGCCAGAACAGATGTTACATTTTATACCGAAAGCCAGTTTTATGACATTACAGTTACTTCTGATGTTGTTGCCAATTGGTGTATTCCATGGGAATTAACAGACACTCTTGATGATACGGAGTTGGATGCCAAAGAATATATAATGAACAGCCAGAACTTTGGTTTAGGCTTTGATATGGGTGCTACCTATAAATACGACGATAAATGGACCTTTGGCCTGAGTGTTATTGATCTTGGTTTTATCAGCTGGAAGGCCGAAGATGATGTAATGAACTTTGTAAGTAAAAATCCTGGCGGATCATTTACCTATGATGGAATTGACATTACCGACTTCTTTGAAACGGGACTTGATTCAACCGCTCAATCAGACCTTGAAAACATGGCTGATTCAGTAATTGATATATTCAAAATCGATAGCACATATAATCCGTATAACACCATGTTGAATACCAGGATTTACGCTAGTGCTTTTTATGATTTAACTGAAAAGGATCGTTTTTCCGGCTTGGCCAGAATTCATTTCTATGATAAAGGGATTCACCCATCATTCAGCCTTGCTTATCAGCGTAAGTTTGGTAACATACTTAGGTTAACAGGATCTTATTCTATTGCTCACCGCAATTTTACAAATCTGGGAGTAGGATTTGCGTTAAATCTGGGCCCAATGCAATTGTATATGGTCACCGATAATGTGCTTGGGCCAATTATCTGGAATAAATACATGTGGACTGAAGAAGAAGAAAATGGCGATCTTACTAATGAAAGCCTTACTCTTCCAAGAAACTGGAGGTATATGAACTTCCATTTCGGACTTAATGTTGCAATTGGCTGCAAACCGCCGAAAGATTATGTACCAATCATTGACTAATATTACATAAATATATATTGAAGCGCCATACTTATGTGTGGCGCTTTTCTTTTGTATATTTGGCCTCAAATTTCCTGTTATGGCTTTTATGAAATCAATGAAGTCTTTTCCAAAGAATTTCTACACCGTGGTTGTTATGGAGTTTTTTGAACGCGGCTCCTATTATGGCGTGATGTCGGTATTGTCTGTATATATGGCATTAAGTGTTGGTGAAGGAGGGCTGGGTTTCAGCAAAACAGCAATAGGTACGATAAAAGGAACAATAACACCTCTTTTATATTTTTTACCAATCTTAGCAGGTACAATTGCCGACAGATATGGGTATAAAAAAGTATTATCACTTGCTTTTTTACTTATGAGTTCAGGATATGCCCTTACCGTCATGGTGCATACATATGAATTGGTTTTTGCAAGTTTATTATTAATGGCTGTAGGTGCCGGTTTGTTTAAACCATTAATATCCGGTACAATTGCCAGATCTACAGATGAAAGTAATTCAGCACTTGGTTTTGGAATATATTATTGGTCGATAAACCTTGGTGCATTTATTTTTCCTTTGTTTTTAATTCCCTGGCTTAAAGATTTAGGATGGAATTATATTTTTATAATGGCGGCAGTGGGTACGGGCTGGCTGTTTTTATTCAATCTATTTGCTTTTAAGGAGCCTCCAAAGCCTAAGAATACAAAAAGTATTGGTAAAACACTGGGCGAAATGGTATTGGTGGTTACCAATTTACGTTTCATTCTTCTAATAATTGTTTACTCGCTATTTTGGGTTTTATATTTTCAAATGTATGATTCAGTTTTATGGTATATGACCGAACATTTGAATATGACCCCTGTAAATAATGCTGTAAATTCAATGCTGTCTGTTTTTATTTCAAATCCGAGCTGGCAATTTGAGGCAGAACATGTTACCGTTGTAAATGCGGGTGTAATTATTGCCTTGCAATTATTAATTACAGCATTGGTGAAAAAAGCAAAACCGTTACCAACAATGATTATTGGTATTGGTTTTGGAACCATTGGAATGGCAATGCTTGCTATTTCGGCTTCACCCTGGATATTTGTTGCCGGAATTATGATTTTTACACTTGGAGAAATGGTTGCGCATCCAAAATTCATTTCATACATCGGCTTAATCGCTCCGCCTGATAAAAAGGCTGTTTATATGGGCTATTCGTTTCTTTATGGTTTTATAGGGAGTGCGGTAGGTGCTTTTGTTGGTGCAGCATTATATGTTCGGTTTATTGAAAAAACATTTAACCCAACACTGCTGTGGCTTCTTTTTAGCAGTATTGGTGTTTTGTCTATTATTGGCCTTCTGATTTATAATCGGATTTTTGGAAGAAATGAATGAAAAAAGCCTCCGAATTACCGGAGGCACTACAAAATAAATTATAAATAATCTGGGGACTATTCTTTAATAAATGATGCTGAACGCCACCATGAATTTTCATCCAGGATTCTGAGAATGTATAAACCGGAATCATAACTTTCAATATTAATAATTCCGTCGGTTTGTCCGGCTTCAATTAATTGTCCTGAGTAATTGAATATTTCATATTCAGCATTATTCAAAGTCATTTCACACCTTATGGTCGATTTAGCCGGGTTAGGGTACACGAGAAAACCGTCAGTAGAAAACTCATGTACAAATGCGGGTGTAGTGGTTAATCTGGCTACATAAATATCTTCGCCGCCATAATTTCCATGTACCCACCCATCATTAGAGCCTGTACTTCCGGCAACAATCAATTCGTTATTACCTATAGGCATGGCAGAAAGTAGTTTATCAATATTGCTGCCACCAAAAGACATGGTAAATGAAGTGTCGAGGTCTTCATTAAAGCGAACCATCCAAAACTCAGTATAGCCTAGTGAGTCTCCGGGGGCATATCCATCATGCGATGATGATGAGCCCAATAATAGAAAATCATTATCAACAGGTTGTAAACGATAGGCCAGTTCCCCAACACTACCTCCAAAACACTGGTCATCTATTAATGTTCCGGCAGAATCAGTTGTGAAAACCCATGTGTCGCTGCTTCCACCATTATAGGTTGGTCCAACATCCCCCCCGGTACCATTTATATAACCCATGGCTATATATCCGCCGGTTGAGGTGCTTTCAAAATCACAGGCATAGGCATCTCCTGAAGCAGGTCCGTATACTTCTTCCCAATCAATATTTCCGTATGAGTCAAACTGAACCATCCACAAATTACTGGTTAGAAAATACCATTGCTGTCCATAGCCAACAAATTTTCCGTTTGGCAGAGCGATTATTCTAAACAGATCGTTAGAATTATACTCATCATGATCTCCACCCCAAACCTTTGATGATTTATTAACTGTTCCGTAGGAGTTCACCCGCAGAAACCAGCCACAGTAATATACATCAAGAACAAAATTGAGATCACCATTTATTGAAGATGTGGTGCCGGTAGCAATTAAATCTCCGTTTGCCATAAAATGAACATCATAAAGAAAATCATCTCCTCCAATTCCTGAGGCCTCTGTTCCACCATATTGATATGCCCAGGTTTTATTTCCATTTATATCGTATAAAGCAATAAATCCATCTGGTTCACCAAGTGTAGAATCTCCGTGATGACCATAAAAATCTCCAGAAACAGAATAAGTATAGCCACAAATGGCAATGTTGCCTGAAGCATCAACATCAATTCCTGTTGGAATATCTATATCCGGTCCTCCAATTAGCTTGGTCCAGATGGTGTCTCCATCGTAGTTCATTTTAGCCATAAAAACATCAGTTGAACCATGTGAAGAGGACATCATGCCGTCGTTACTATAAGTGTTTGACACCAGTATAAATGTAGAGTCGGGTAAAGGCATAACCAGAGCCTGGCTTTTTTCAAATACACCCACAACTTCATCATTACTTCCACCAAGGCATTTGGTCCAGATGGTATCGTTTTGAGAAAATGAGTTCAAAACTACAGAAAAGAGAAAAACAAGTAAGAATAATACTTTCATAATGTTTTTATTTCAAAGATACACTTTTATGAGCTGTTTTACAACAACGGCGTTACTGCTTAATGAATGTTGCAGATTGCCAAACATTATTTTCATCTAAAACCCTTAGAATAAACAATCCGTTATTTAAATCCTCAATATTGATATATGCTGAAGTTTTTCCTGATTGTACAAGCTGACCATTGATATTGAAAATTTCATAATTTACACTTTTGTCAAAAAGATCAATGTTTATTCCTGTACTTGCCGGATTGGGATATACTTCCATTTCTTGTTTAAAATAATGTTGAATTCCGGTAGGGATACAAGTAAGCCTGGCAAGATAAATATCTTTCCCGCCATTATTTCCGTGGACAAACAAATCATTAGAAAGTGTACTTCCTGCTACAAATAACTCTTGATTATTTAGAATTGCTGCAGACATTAGTTTGTCGGGCTGGGATCCTCCAAAACGCATAGTGTACATGGTATCAAGGTTGTTATTAAATCTTACAACCCAAAAATTGGCGTAATTTATTGTATCACCAGGAGCGTAGCCATCAGAAGATGAAGAAGACCCTAGCAAGAAATATTCATTATTATATGTTTCAAGGCCATAGGCCAGTTCACCGGCAGAACCTCCGAAGCAATGTTGGTTTACAATATTTCCAACTGAATCTGTTCTTATGATCCATGCATCACTATTACCACCATTAAAAGTAGTATCCACGTCTCCACCATCTCCATAAATTGTTGAAATTGCAATAAACCCCCCTTCACCGTCTTGTACAATGGCAGAAGGATAGCACATTGCTGTTGCCGGACTGTAAATTTTTTCCCATGATCTATTCCCATAATTATCAAATTCTGCTATCCATAATTGAGGGGTTAAAGAATACATTTGAACTCCTAAACCCACAAAACGATTATTAGATAATTCGATGATTCTATACATTTCATTATAATCCCATTCGTCATGAATTCCACTATATACCTTTGAAGAGTTCATAATAGTTCCGTATGCATTAACTTTAAGAAACCATCCGCAAGTAAAAACATCAAGAATAAAACTTAAATCACCATTAATAGAAGATGTTTCACCCACAGCTATAATTTCTCCATTATTACGAAAATGTATATCGTATAAATAATCATTTCCTACTATACCAGCTGCATTAGAACCGCCGTATTGGTAAGCCCATGTTGTATTTCCGTCAGTATCTAGCAAGGCAATGAATCCATCCGGTTCGAGCGAGTCGCCATGGTGCCCACTAAAATCGCCATTTGTAGACCAGGTATAACCACAAATTGCAATGTTTCCTGCATTATCTACATCCAATCCGGTTGGCATGTCATCTTCAGTGCCTCCAAGAAGTCTTGTCCAAATAGTGTCTCCATCCATATTGAGTTTTGTAATAAAAACATCAACAGCACCATTATTTCCCGACATCATTCCATCAGAACTTGAAGTATTGGATACCAGAACTATTGTTGAATCAGTCATTTGTTTAACAAGTGCCTGACCATCAACAAATATTCCGTTTACTTCATTGCCGCTTCCACCAAAGCATTTGGTCCAGGTGGTATCGTTTTGTGCACTTACAATTGATGTTAGAAATATCAATATTGCAGAACAGAATAATGTTCTCATATCTTTTTTTTCAAATATAGACTTTAAAAATACGTGATAAGAAATGACTATGACCTGATTCATGAATTAGACAAACAAGGGTAAATGTGGATTTAATGACCAAACAATCAGCATGCTAATATAGATTATGGCTGTTAATATATGTTAACAACTTGATATTATGTTTTAAAAATTCCTACATTAGCCTTCTGTGTTAATACAATAGCGTATGAAAAGACATGTATTTTTCTTAATAGTAATCTTTTTCAGCAGCAGTTCAGTTTTTGGCCAATGCCCCGGTTGTCAGTATGACACTACATGCATAAGTAACCCGGCAGCACCAACCATGTGTCCGGATACATTGCCCCCCGGAACCGCAATGATATATTATGAGGAAGATCTTTCATTTTATATGCCGGCTCAGTTTACTGATCAGGGCTCGGGAATGAATGTTACACTAGATGAATTAATTGTTACCGGCGTTTCGGGTATGCCTTATGGATTACAATTCGAGTCGAGTTCGCCTACAAATATTTTTTACCCTGCATCAAACCCGCCAATTACCGAACATGGCTGTGCACGGTTTTGTGGAATACCGCTTATTCCCGGAGATTATTTAATTACTGTTTATATAACAGCAAACGTAACGGTGCTTGGAATAGGTCAAACTGAATATGACTCTTTTGAAATTCCTATAACAATATACCCCAATCCTTCATCCAATTCGAGTTTCACTATTTCAAATCCGGTTGGATGTGCTCCGCTAACCACCAATATTACAACCAATTATCCAAGTGGAGGAAATCCCAATTATCATTATACCTGGGATTTTGGGAATGGAAACACCAGCACTTTGGAAACTCCTACCACACAAACCTATACAACCCCCGGAACATATTATGTAAGTTGTGATACAGAAGTTGATACACTTGAGTACACACTTTCAGAAGTTACTGTAGTGAACTCTGATTGTTCTGATATGAGTTTAGGCGCACCCGATTACTACATTAAAATATTTGAAGGAACAACAGAAATATTTAATAATTCATCTAATTATGCATCGAATCAAGTTCCGGCAACATTTACTTTTACGGCAATATCTTTAAATGATGTTTCATATTCAATTGAAGTTTGGGACAATGATGACTTTTTGGGTGGTGGTCAGCCGGGAGACGATCATTGCGGCACAGTTACTTTTAATGGCCATACCGCCGGTACGCATACATTAATCGATGGAGCATGCACCGTAACATTTAGTATCAATCACGCTATTCTTACGTTTTCTGATACTGATTCTGTAGTGGTATATCCAACACCGCAAATTTCCTTATTTGAAGCAGTTCCAAATGATACCATTTGCGACAATGACAGTTTGTATTTGTATGTTTCAGGTGGGGATAGTTGGCAATGGTATATGAATGGTTCAGGTATTCAGGGAGCTACAGATTCAATATATGTGCCCGCAACTGATGGTGCATATTCTGTTGTCTTATCAAATTCATACGGATGTATGATTAGCTCAAATAATATTTATGTAGCATTTTTGCCGTCACCTCCATACCCCAATTTCTACCAGAACGGGAATTTGCTTTTTTGCACCAATACAGGTTACCAATATCAATGGTATCTTGATGGAAACCCTATTGCTGGAGCAGACCAGCAAACGTATACCATTACACAGTCGGGGTATTATACTCTCGAATTAATTGCTTCAAATGGTTGCTCAACATTTTCAACCCCATATTATGCAATAGTGCAAACCATTAATGAGTTTGACATTGCAGATTTACAGATTTTTCCGAATCCCGTTAAAGACAGAGTTAATTTAATGGGCGATTACAATCAGCAATACTATAGAATTATTGATGTCCTCGGAAATATTGTTCAGGAGGGAAGAATTGACGGAAGCAGCATTGATGTGTCATCTTTAGGATGCGCGGCGTATTTTATTCAGGTGATGAGCCCGGACAAGCAATACCAAGCCACGTTTGTGAAGGAGTAATAAGGGATTGTAGTGTTCAAAAATCCGTACATTTGCTCAATATAATTTTGAGATCATGATTGTTTTAGGTATTACCGGAACATTGGGTGCAGGTAAAGGCACCATCGTTGATTATCTTGTTCGCAACGAAGACTATTCTCATTTTTCTGTGCGTGGATTTCTTTTGAAGGAAATCAAAAAACGGAAAATGGAGCCTTCGCGCGATAGCATGGTAAAAGTTGCCAACGATTTGAGAGCAAAAAATGGTGCATCTTATATTGTTGAGGAATTGTATAAAGAAGCGGTTAAAAAAGGAAATAATGCAATAATTGAAAGCATTCGCACAACCGGCGAAATTGAAGCATTACGCAAAAAAGGAGGCTTTTTTATGATTGCGGTTGACGCTGATGCCCGAATTCGTTATCAACGCATTCAGCAACGTGGCTCGGAAACTGATAACGTTGACTATGACACATTCATTGCCAATGAAAATCGTGAAATGGACAGCGAAGATCCGGCCAAGCAAAACCTGATGAAATGTATTGAGCTGAGTGATTTTGCGGTGGAGAATAATGGTACTTTTCAGCAATTATACGATCAGATAGAGAGAATTACAGAAGAAATAAATGACCGTGTAAAAGCACATAAAGAAGGAGTCCCATATGAGCGACCCAGCTGGGACGAGTATTTTATGGAAGTGGCTAATACAGTGGCAAAACGTGCTACATGTGATCGTGGCAGATCGGGATGTGTTATTGTGCGCGACAAGCGAATTCTCGTTACCGGCTATGTTGGATCACCGGTTGGGTTACCTCATTGCGATGATGAAGGTCATCTCTTTAAAAAACTCATTCATGAAGACGGACGTGTTACAACCCATTGTGTACGAACTGTTCATGCCGAGCAAAATGCGATAACTCAGGCTGCACGTTATGGTCTGAGCCTTAATAACGGAACATTGTATTGCAGAATGACACCCTGTCGCACTTGTGCAATGCTAATAATAAATTGCGGCATTTCCCGAGTGGTTTGTGAGTATCGCTATCATGCAGGCACCGAAAGCGAACAAATGTTTGCTGATGCCGGTGTGGAGCTCGATTTTTTCAACGACGAAACCCTGAGTTACGAGAATCAATAGTTTTTGATTAGCTAATTAGCAAATGTGAGGATTAGCAGAGATTATTTAACCAGGCAGAAAACAATTCTGCTAATTTGCTAACCAGCTAATCTTCTAATCAAAAACAGATACACACATTTTACCCCTTGCAGAATCAAAAAAAAGCATTATGTTTGGAGGCCAATAAAAAAGTGTCGAGTTATGAGTACAGACTTTAGTATGTGTCCAAATCTTCTGGTTCAGTATTTGCAAAAATCACCGGAGAATTTCACGAAGAAAGATATTATTGATTTTGTTGAAAACAATGGCATTGAGATGCTCAACTTCCATTATATCGGAGGCGACGGGCGTATCAAAACGTTGAACTTTGTTATTCTGGGTCGCGAACACCTGGAGCAGGTTTTGCAGGCCGGTGAACGTGTAGATGGAAGTAGTCTTTTCAATCATATGGAAGCCGGTTCCAGCGATCTTTATGTTGTCCCAAAATATAAATCTGCATTTGTAAATCCTTTTTCAGAAATTCCAACACTTGGACTTTTTTGCCGTTATTTTGATAAAGATGGCAAGCCTTTGGCGTCAAGCCCTGGAAATATACTGCTTCGTGCCCATGAACAGCTTGTAAAAGAAACCGGCTATGAACTTCAGGCAATGGGAGAGCTTGAATATTATCTCATTTCTGAGCGCGAAGATCTTTTTGAAGCAAAGGATCAGCGTGCGTATCATGAGTCTTTTCCATTTACCAAGTGGGAAGATTTGCGCAAAGAAGCCATGTATTATATTGCTCAAATGGGTGGTAAGATTAAATATGGTCACTCAGAGGTTGGAAATTTTCATGATGAGCTATTTAATTACGAGCAAAACGAAATTGAATATCTTCCAACTCGTATTGATGAAGCGGCCGAGCAGTTGATACTTGGAAAATGGGTTTTAAGGAGCCTTGCATACAAATATGATGTGAATCTGAGTTTTGCCCCGAAAATTACTGTTGGGAAAGCCGGAAGCGGTCTTCATATTCATATGAAACTTATGAAAGACGGCGTATCGGCTATGGAGCAAGATGGTCGTATGAGCGATGCAGCTCGTAAAGCTATTGCTGGTATTCTCAAGCTTTCTCCATCATTAACTGCTTTTGGAAATACTGTTCCAACGAGTTATTTGCGACTTGTTCCGCATCAGGAAGCACCAACAAATATATGTTGGGGTGATCGTAATCGTTCAACCCTTGTTCGTGTTCCTCTGGGATGGTCGGGTGAAGCAGATAAAATGATTCAAATTGCAAATGCAACGGCAACGAATGACAAAATTGATGCCTCAGAAAAGCAAACTTTCGAATTCCGTTGTCCCGATGGTTCTGCTGATATTTATCTCTTGCTTGCCGGCCTCACCGTTGCAGTTCGTCACGGTCTTAAAGACCCGGATGCGCTTAAAAAAGCAGAAGAATTATATGTTGGCGTTAATATCTTTGAAGATAAACATAAAGATGTGCTTAGTCGCCTGAAGCAATTGCCAGTAAATTGCTTCCAGTCTGCTCAGGAAATGAAAAAGCAAATGGCAGCGTATCTCGAAGGTGGTGTATTCCCCGAAAACATTCTGAATTCACTTGTTGAAATGCTTGAGGCTTATGATGATAACCAGCTAAGTGAAAAGCTTTTCGAACTCCCTGATGAAGAGAGATTCAAGAGGATTTATGACATTGTGATGAAATATATGCATTGTTAATTTTATGATTAATCATTTGCATATCCTATATATGTTTTAGGAGTAAGCGCCTTTAACTCCACCTTCACTCCTTCCGATACATCCAGCCCATCCACAAAAGCATGAAGGCTTTCTTCATTGATTCCATCTTTGCCACGAGTAAGGTCTTTTAGTGCATTATACGGGTCGGGATAATTTTCGCGGCGTAAAATGGTTTGAATGGCTTCGGCCAACACAGCCCAGTTCTTATCGAGGTCGGCAGCAATTTTTTCTTCATTAACCACGAGTTTTCCTATTCCTTTTTCGAGCGATTGCAGGGCAATTATTATATGGGCCAGTGGTACACCGATATTTCTGGAAACGGTCGAATCGGTAAGATCTCGCTGCAACCTTGAAATGGGTAATTTTTGTGCCAGATGGGTGAGAATGGCATTGGCTAATCCCAGGTTCCCTTCCGCATTTTCAAAATCAATGGGGTTTACTTTATGCGGCATAGCCGATGAACCCACCTCTCCGGCTTTGGTTTTCTGCTTAAAATAATCAAGCATCACATAGGTCCAGATATCGCGGCTGAAATCAATCAAGATGGTATTGAGTACTGAAAGCTGGTTGAAAATGGCTGCCATATCATCGTAATGCTCAATTTGTGTAGTATGTTGATGGCGCTCCAGGCCCAGTTTTTCGGCAAGAAGCTTATTTCCGAAATTAATCCAGTTGATTTTCGGATACGCCACTTTGTGTGCATTGAAATTTCCGCTGGCACCCCCGAATTTTCCGTAATGTTTTAAAGACTTCAATGCATTAAATGCCTTTTCGAAACGATCGACAAATACCAGAAACTCTTTACCCAGTGATGTGGGCGTGGCTGCCTGTCCGTGAGTGCGAGCAAGCATTGGAATAGCTTTCCATTCATCGGCAGATGCCTTTAAATTCGTAAGTATGAATTCCAGCTGTGGAAAAACCACATCAACCAAAGCTTCTTTAAGCATCATGGGCATTGCCGTGTTGTTCACGTCTTGAGATGTTAGTCCGAAATGGATGAATTCTTTATACTGACCAAGATCCAATGCATCAAATTTATCACGCATGAAATACTCAACCGCTTTTACATCGTGGTTGGTTACTTTTTCAATGTCTTTTACAGCTTGAGCATCTGCTTCAGAAAAAGTATCTAAAATTCCGCGAATGGCGTTGATTTCCTTTTGGCTGATATCGCTGAGTTGGGCGAGAGGAAGCTCACATAAAGCAATGAAGTATTCCACTTCGGTTTTTAAGCGGTATTTAATCAGAGCCATTTCAGAGAAATATGGTTTAAGCGCAGCAGTTTTGCCGGCATAACGACCATCGACAGGAGATACAGCCAGTAGAGACATCAGCATTAATTTTAGATTAATTACAGAGCAAAGATACGCATATTAAGCGACGTTTCTATGAGATTACTCCAAAAATTGTAAAGACAAACGTCTGATTATCAGAGGGAGATATGTTATCTGTAATCATTATAAATTATTTAGCAGCGGCAGCCCGACTTCAATAGAAAGAAATATTATACTAACTTCGCTTCGCGAAAGAGTTAATATTCAGAAAATAACGATATGAAAGAGAAAAAGTTCATTACTTGTGATGGCAATTACGCTGCTTCTCATGTGGCCTATATGTTCACGGAAGTTGCTGCCATTTATCCGATTACGCCATCGAGCACCATGGCCGAGTACATCGACGAGTGGGCTGCTTTTGGCAGAAAAAATGTTTTTGGCGACACCGTAAAGGTGATTGAAATGCAAAGTGAAGCCGGTGCAGCCGGTGCGGTACACGGATCGCTTCAGGGCGGTGCGTTAACCTCAACATTCACGGCTTCGCAGGGTTTATTGCTCATGATACCGAATATGTATAAAATGTCGGGTGAATTGCTTCCGGGCGTTTTTCATGTTTCGGCCCGTAGTCTTGCAGCTCAGGCACTTTCAATTTTTGGCGATCATAGTGATGTGATGAACACCCGTATGACCGGTTTTGCCATGCTGGCTACCGGTAGCGTACAGGAAATTATGGACATTGCCCCGGTGGCTCACCTGGCTTCCATTAAGTCTAAAATTCCATTCCTGCACTTTTTTGATGGTTTCCGCACTTCTCACGAAATTCAAAAAGTTGAGTATCTCGACAATGACGATGTTCGTGCAATGATCGACACTGATGCGTTAAAATCATTCAGAGATAATGCCCTGAATCCTGAGCACCCGGTAACCCGTGGTACTGCTCAAAACCCTGATATTTACTTCCAGGCACGTGAAGCAGCCAACCCATATTATGAAAAGGTTGCCGATATTGTGGAAGAGTATATGCAGGAGCTCACAAAATTAACCGGTCGCGAATACCATCCATTTACATATTATGGTGCGCCTGATGCAGAAAACATTATCATCGCCATGGGATCTATTACAGATACCATTAAAGAAACCATCGATTATCTTAACGCGAAGGGCGAAAAAACAGGTTTAATTAGTGTACATCTGTATCGTCCGTTTAGCGAAAAGTATTTCCGCAAAGTTCTTCCTGCAAGTGTGAAGAAAATTGCAGTTCTCGATCGTACAAAAGAGCCCGGTGCAATGGGCGAGCCTTTGTACCTCGATGTGAAAAACGTATTTTATGGTGATGCCAATGCCCCCGAAGTTGTTGGTGGTCGCTACGGTCTTAGTTCGAAAGATACTACTCCCGTTCAAATGATTGCTGTGTTTGATAATCTTAAAACAGCCGAACCTAAAAACGGTTTCACCGTAGGTATCGTGGACGATGTTTCCAATCATTCATTGGCCGTTGGAGAGGAAATTAATATTTCAGATCCCAGTATTTATACCGCAAAATTCTATGGTTTAGGTTCTGATGGTACCGTAGGAGCCAATAAAAACACGATTAAAATTATTGGTGAAAATACCGATAAATATTGTCAGGCATATTTTGCCTATGATTCTAAAAAATCAGGTGGTTTTACTGCTTCTCACCTTCGTTTTGGAGATGTGCCCATTCGCTCACCCTATTTGTTGAACACTCCTGATTTTATTGCTTGTCATGTTCCGGCATACATCAACATGTATGAAGTGCTGAAAGGAATTAAAAAAGGTGGAAAATTCCTCCTCAACTCTATCTGGGATGTGGAAGAAACCAAAAACCGTTTGCCCAACAGAATGAAAAAATGTTTGGCTGAAAAGGATATAAAGTTCTATATCATTAACGGCACCGAGATTGCGGAAGAAATCGGACTTGGTAACCGTACCAATACAATCATGCAGTCAGCATTCTTCAAAATTTCAAATGTAATTCCTTACGAACTGGCGGTATCAGAAATGAAAAAAGCCATTCAGAAATCATTTGGTCGTAAAGGTGAAGAGATTGTTCGAATGAATAACGAAGCAGTTGATAAAGGTGGTGAAGTAATTGAAATTCCGGTACCTGCAGAATGGAAGAATCTTGAAGTAACTCCTGATGCAGCAGATGAAAACAAGCCTGAATTTGTTCGCAATGTAGCCGATGTGATTAATCGTCAGGATGGTGATTCTCTTCCGGTTTC
>PKSX01000031.1 GCA_002869435.1 Marinilabiliales bacterium
TTACACTTGGCGTGCATAAACTTGCATTGTTTTTACCTGAGAATGAACGATTTATCGGCGATTGGCATTTTATTCCCATCGGACTCAGACAGGAATTTATTTCTGAAGCCAAAACCCGGTATCATTTCACTTCTGCCGAACATATTGAACCTCTTATTCTCCCCCGCCCCCGGTTTGCGCACAAGGGTATTTACGGTCATGCATTACTTTTTGCAGGAGGAAAAGGCAAAATGGGGGCTGCAGTACTGGCGGCTCAGGCGGCGCTGCGTTCCGGCTGCGGATTGGTAACCGTTCACACGCCCGATAAACGGGCACAAATTATTCAAAGCAGTGTTCCCGAAGCCATGGTATCCATTGATCCTCACATAGAGTGTATTTCTACATTGCCCGATATTTCGGGCTACACATCAATAGCTGCTGGTCCGGGATGCGGAACACATATTAAAACGGCCAAAGTTCTGAAAAATCTGATTCAAAACTCACAGGTTCCTCTTGTGCTTGACGCTGACGCTCTGAATATTATTGCTGAAAACAAAACATGGCTTGCATTTCTTCCTAAAAACAGCATTCTTACTCCTCATATCGGAGAATTCAAACGTTTGAACGGAGATTCAAAAAATGATTTTGAGCGGCTGAATGATGCGTCATCCATGGCCATGAAACATGGAATAATTATCATTCTTAAAGGCGCTTTCACTGCTGTTTGTGCTCCCGACGGCAATATCTATTTTAACCCAACCGGAAATCCTGGAATGGCCAAAGGCGGCAGCGGCGATGTGCTTACCGGATTACTTTCAGGGCTGCTGGCCAAAGGCATGAATCCATTGCATGCAGCCATATTGGGCGTATACTTGCACGGACTTGCCGGCGATATTGCCGCAGAGAATATCGGAATGGAAGCCATGAAATCGGGCGATATTATTGATATGTTGCCGGAGGCGTGGCTTGCGGTGATGGAATAAAAGCCGCAACTCATTGTTCTTAGCATGCCGAAGAATTCCAACATTGATTGAACGAAGTGAAGATCATGTTGGAAACGTTGCCATAGATCTTGCTTATGCAACGATTCCAAAACCAACTTCGTTGGATGTTGGAATGATGCGGATTTGTAGTTTTACAAGGTCTTCAAATACTCCTTCACCGCCGCTTCAATCTCATTGTGAATCTCTACGCCATCGGTTTTTACAAATTCCTCACCAATAATCTTTTCGTAAAGCTCAATATATCGGTTTGAAACCGTGTATACAAAATACTCATTCATTTCAGGAATCTGCTGACCTTCTTTTCCCTGAAAACCATTTTCCATTAGCCATTCACGAACAAATTCCTTCGAAAGCTGACGCTGCGGTTTTCCGGCTGCAAGCAATTCCTCATAAGTATCAAGATAAAAATAGCGTGAAGAATCGGGCGTGTGAATTTCATCAATCAGAACAATTTCGCCATTTACTTTTCCAAATTCATATTTGGTATCCACCAAAATAAGACCTTTTTCTGCAGCCATCTCAGTCCCGCGGTCAAAAAGCTTATAGGTATACTCTTCAAGCTTTACGTAATCCTCTTCAGAAACCAGTCCGAGCTTGATGATATCTTCACGGCTGATGTCCTCATCATGTCCAACATCTTCTTTAGTTGTAGGAGTAATAATCGGCTTTTCAAATCTCTGATTCTCGATCATTCCATCGGGCATGGGCACACCACAAAGTGCACGTTTTCCAACTTTATACTCGCGCCATGCATGTCCGGTAAGATATCCGCGAATCACCATTTCCACTTTGAAAGGTTCGGCGTATTTTCCAACCATCACACTGGGGTGTGGAACCGCCATTTTCCAGTTGGGAACGATATCTTCGGTAGCATCGAGAAAACGCTCGGCAATTTTATTCAATACCTGGCCCTTATATGGGATTCCTTTGGGTAAAACCACGTCGAAAGCAGAAATGCGGTCGCTTACAATCATTATGAGTAAGTCATCGACAGTATAAACATCGCGAACTTTACCATTATACACCTTCTGGTTTTCACCAAAATTGAAATTGCTCTTCACGAGCGGAGGGGTCAGTTTAGGGATTTTCATGACAATGTATATTTTTCGAGTTTGGATAATTTCAAATAATAATTCTTACTGTTGTAATCACATCCGATCCAAAATTCTTCGAAACTAAGCCGGTGTATTGTCCATTCATTTTCGGAATGAATAGCCGGAATGAGATTAAAGATCGGAGAAGTAACATCGTTATAGATGCCTATGGTGCTTAACTCAAACGTTACTTTGTCTTTCTTTTCATTAAAGTCGAAAGAGGAAAGACTCAGCTGTGCCCCGCTCTGATTATCCTCTACCAGTGCGATGTACAAATTATCTTTATCTCCGCCAATAGAAAACCGAAGGTACACTGAGTCCACCACATATGCAGACCAATAGTTGATTTCATCAATCATTATTTCTTCAAGTTCATACAGACCTACAACACGTGTTTCGGGACTTCGAAAACTAAGGCCCGGGCCTTCATCATATTTCGAACAGGAGAATAAAGTGGCAAGAATAGCCACCAGAGCAACAATATTAAGAATCCTTGTTTTCATTATCATAAGTTTTAATAATTTTAGTTACCAGAGGATGACGAATAACATCTTTCTCACCAAGCCTGACCACTGAAATATCCTTAACGTTTTCGAAAAGGTGTACAGCATGAATCAGTCCACTGCTTTGATTTCTGGGAAGATCAATCTGGGTGATATCTCCGGTAATAACAAATTTTGAATTATGCCCCATGCGGGTAAGAAACATTTTCATTTGTGAAGAAGTACAGTTTTGTGCTTCATCGAGAATTACAAATGCATTATCGAGTGTGCGTCCACGCATGAAAGCCAGCGGTGCAATTTCTATAGTCGAATCTTCAAAATAGCTAAGTAATTTCTGATGCGGAAGCATATCACGCAAAGCATCGTAAAGTGGTTGCAAATACGGATCTAGTTTATCTCTCAAATCGCCCGGCAAAAAACCAAGACTCTCCCCTGCCTCAACTGCCGGCCTGGTAAGTACAATACGTTTCACAGCTTTTTCCTTGAGGTAACGAACTGCAAGTGCAACGGCGGTATATGTTTTACCGGTTCCTGCCGGTCCTATGGCAAACATCATATCTCTGGTACGGATATCTTCAAACATTTTACGCTGATTTTCCGTACGGGCTTTAATGGGTTTTCCATTCCTCCCAAATACAATAACATCATCAGATGTATTTGCAATAGAATCAACATCTTTCTCCTCATCGAGAACCAGCGACTCAATATCTTTCTTTGTAAGCTTGCCATACACTTCAAAGTGTTTCAGTAATAAACTGAAACGATCGGCAAAATGCTTAATTACCTTTTCATCTCCGATTGCTTTCAGCATATCACCTCTGACAATGAGTTTGAGTTTCGGAAAAAGCAAACGCAACTCGTTCAGATTGCGGTCCTGCACTCCGAAAAATGCCACATGGTCAATTAATTGTAAGTCGAAAACCTGTTCTGTCATACCGGCGCTTTATGATAAAGCTTATTTACAAAGCAATATTTTGTAATTTTGAACAAAAATACACATATTTTGAATGAGGCAGTAATCACAATCACTTCCGACTGGGGCAACCGCGACTATTACCGGGCTGCCGTAGAAGGAGCATTGTTGAAGAGAATTCCGGGCTGTCGCATTATTGCTGTATCACACGAAATCTCGTGTTTTGACATGCTTGAAGCATCATACACATTGCGCAACGCATGGCAAAATTTCCCGGATGGAAGCATTCACATCATGGCTGTGAGGAGTGAAGCATCAATTGAACATCAGCATGTGCTGGTAGTATATGGAAATCATTATTTCATTGGTGCGGACAATGGAATTTTCGGACTTCTTTTTGATGAAAAGCCTGAGAAGATTATTGCCATCGACATTCATCAGGACAGTTCTGTATTTACATTTCCCTCTCGCGATGTTTTTGTACCGGTTGCCGCCCACATTAGTGAGGGAAAAAACATTGAAGAGCTTGGACAGGTGCAAACCTCATTTAAGGAGCACATTCCATATAAACCGGTCATAGAGAAAGATCTTATCAAAGGTATTGTTATTCATATTGATCGATATGGCAATGCCATCACCAATATTACTCAGGCGCAGTTTAAGAAAATTGCAAAAAACAGACGTTTTGAAATTCAAACCAACCGAAACTCTGTAAACAGGGTTGTTGAAGCCTATGATGATGTTCCCGAAGGCGAAATGCTGGCCGTATTTGGAAGCACCGGTCTTCTGGAAATTGCAATAAATCAGGGGCGGGCTAAAGATTTACTGGGTGTGAAGTTTAAAGATACAATCCGCATTGAATTTGAGTAATATTAGACAATAAAGTGAATGAAATTACATTAACTTTGCAGCACAAAATATGAACTTATGTATGCTTTGCTAAAGAAAGAAGTCAGCACATTCCTCCATTCACTGATCGGATATATCGTCATCAGTGTTTTTCTGGCAGTGAACGGACTGATTTTATGGGTTTTCCCCAGCAACTTCAATATACTGAACTATGGGTATGCCACACTCGACGGGTTATTTTTTCTTGCCCCGTTTGTGTTTCTCTTCCTGCTTCCGGCCATTAGCATGCGCTCATTTGCTGAAGAAATCAACAACGGAACCATTGAATTACTGATGACAAAACCATTGAGCGAATTCAAGATCATTTTTGCCAAATATCTGGCCGGTTTTGTAATTCTTATTTTCTCTCTGCTTCCAACGTTCTTCTACTTTTATACCGTATACCACCTTTCGGTTCCTAAAGGAAACCTTGATTTTGGAGGAATTTACGGTTCATACATCGGATTGCTCTTTCTTGGGGCCAGTTTTCTTGCCATAGGAATATTTGCCTCTTCTATTTCCAGAAACCAGATCGTTTCATTTGTGCTGGCCATATTCATGTCTGCATTTATGTATCTGGGCTTTGAATTTATATATGATATTGGAATTTTCGGGTCAGCCGAACTGTTTGTAAAATCAATCGGCATCAATGAGCATTATATATCAATGAGCCGAGGAGTGCTGGATTCCAGGGATATGATCTACTTTTTGAGTTTGATCACTTTTTTCCTGTTGTTTACAAGGTTTGCGTTAGAAAAAAGAAAATGGTAAAGCTATGACTGAGGTAAAAAAGAATAATAAACGCAGAAACAGGAGCATTATAACGCTGCTTATCAGCCTGTTGGCACTCATGGCCATCAATATCTTTGGTTCATTTGGCTTTTTCCGTATAGATCTTACTCAGGAAAAAAGATACACCCTTTCCGACAATACCAAAGAAATGGTCAAGTCACTTGATGATATTGTTTATTTCGACATATTACTTGATGGCGAACTTCCGGCTGCATACCAGAAACTTCAAAACAGTATTAAAGAAAGCCTGAACGAATTCAGAGCATACAATAAGAACAATATTCAATACGAATTTCAGGATCCGGCTGAAGGTAAGGACAAAAGAGTGTTGAATGATTATTATAATGAGTTGACACAAATGGGGCTTGAGCCTGTTATTGATTATGAAGTAAGCGGAACAGGTCAGGCAGAAAAAATCATATGGCCATGTGCCATTGTTCACTATAAGAGCAGACAAACGGTCATCAATTTCATCAGTTCGAGTCAGCAGATGGACAAAGAAGTCATGATCAATGAATCGCTTGAAAGTCTTGAATTCAATCTTGTGGATGCAATCCGCCGCCTTACCATTAAGGATAAACCCAATGTTGCTTTCATTGAAGGTCATGGTGAAGCGGAAGAAATGAAGGTCGATGATATTACCCGCAGCGTACAGGAGTATTACAATGTTTCGAGGATTGCCATAAATCATCAACTGAATTCTCTTGATGACTTTACAACGATCATAATCGCGGGGCCCGACTCTACTTTCGATGAAAAAGATAAATTCATAATTGACCAGTTTATCATGAAAGGCGGAAGGGTTTTATGGATGGTTGACGGAACCAAAACCAATATGGACAGCCTGCAGTCAAGTGCCGAAACAGTAGCTATTGCAAATGAACTGAATCTCGATGACATGTTGTTCAAATATGGGGTCAGAATCAACCCAAACCTATTGATGGATCTCAACAGCTGTCCTATTCCTGTTAAAACAGGCCAGGTGGGNAGGTGGGCAACCAACCCAAATTCGATTATTTCAACTGGTATTATTTTCCTGCGGTATCCAACCCCAATGGCCACCCCATTGTAAAAAACCTCGATGCCGTACGCATGGAATTTGTATCCGGTATCGATACCGTGTTTGCATCAGGAATTAAAAAGACAGTATTGCTATCTACATCAGAATACACACGCATCTTAAACAGTCCGGCAATCATCAGCTTACGGGTTTTACAGGAAGAGCCCAGCAAACGACTTTTTAATGTTAAAAACATTCCTGTTGCTGTTTTGCTCGAAGGCAGTTTTAATTCTGTTTTTACAAATCGTATTCCTCCTGAGATTTCTGAAAATCCGGAAATCGGATTCAGATCAAGTGGGGAGCCAACACGCATGATTGTTATTTCAGACGGAGAAGTAATTCAAAACCAGTTTCAGATTAAAAACGGCCAATTTTACACATACCCGCTGGGGTACGATAGGTTTACAGGGATAACTTATGGTAACAGGGATTTTATTCTCAATTGTCTAAACTATCTCACTGATGATTCGGATCTTTTGTCCATCAGATCCCGTGAACTCAAGATAAGACTTCTTGATAAAACAAAAATCACCGAGAACAAGTTTATGATTCAGTTTGCCAATGTTATATATCCGGTCTTATCAATTATTGTTTTCGGATTTATTCTCATTATTTTCCGCAAACGCAGAATCAGAAATATGTAAAGCGCCCCTGAAAAAGAAGACACCCATGAAAAAGATAATCATCTGGATATTTGCAGTACTCATAGTCGGATTTATTGTAACCGCCTTTCTGGTGAGCAATAATAAAAGCACTTTGAAGTCAGGCGAAAAGAATTTTGCATATACCGACACAGCCTCTGTAACAAAAATATTTCTGGCAGATAAAAATAACAATTCAGTACTGCTGGTTAAGCAGGACAGTGGTTTATGGCTATTGAATGACAAGTATTATGCTCAGCCTGAAATGATTAATGAATTGCTGAAAACCATTTTGTATGTCAGTGTTCGCAGTCCGGTTTCCCGGGCCGAGCACAACAATGTGATCACCAGAATGTCAAGCAATTCTATCAAGGTCGAAATTTATGCGACGGTGTACACAATCGATTTTCTCGGCATAAAGCTCTGGCCAAGAGAAAAACTTGTACGAACCTATTATGTGGGTGATAATACTCAGGATAATATGGGCACGTATATGCTTATGGAAGACGCCGACAATGCTTTTATAGTTCACATACCGGGCTTCCGTGGATTTCTACACACAAGGTATAGCCCAAGAATTAGCGATTGGCGCGATCACGGTGTTTTCCGTTACAGCATTCCTCAAATATCCACTATCACGATCAATTACCCGGATTTTCCTGAGCGAAGTTTTGTATTGAAAAATCCGGATAACGAGAATTTTGAAGTAAGCAATCCAAAACTGGGGGTAATTGAAGATCTGGATACCATTCGGGTTATTAATTTCATGAATGCATTTACAGATGTCAGATACGAAACACTTTTAAATGAACTGGAAGCAAATAAACGCGACAGCATACTAAAACTTCATAAATTCTGTACCATTGATATTAAAGACAGAAATGATGAAATAAAGTCTGTGAAGCTTATACGAATAGGTGTTCCGGAAGGCACAACAAATATTATGGGCGATACTATCCACTTTGATCAGGAAAGATTATACGGCATTCTGGTCAATGATGAGATTGTTATAGCTCAGTATTTTGTGTTTGGACCATTAATGAGAGACTATTTCTATTTTGTAAAAGGAAATAATGTCCAGGAGGCAGAGCCTCAGGAATTTGAAACAATTTTTTAAATAGTCTTTTATTATTAATTTTAATATCTTATTTTTGCAACAATTAAAACAAACAGCATGAAATTCATAATTTCCAGCAGTGCTCTGCTTAAAGGACTTCAAAATATCAGTGGGATACTCTCTGCAAACAGTCTAATCCCGATTATTGAGAATTTCCTTTTTGAAATTGAAGAAGGCAGTATCAAAGTCACAGCCACTGATAATGAAACCAGGGCAACAGTTACATTGCAACCCGAGATGGTAGAAGGAAGCGGAAACATTGCTATTCCGCCAAAAATTCTGCTCAACACCCTGAAAACATTACCTGATATTCCGCTGACCATCCAAATCAACGACGATAATTTTGCTGTTGAGCTTATCGCAGGTGAAGGTGTATATAAAGTTGCAGGATATAATCCAAGCGATTATCCGGAGCTTGCATTGATTGAGAATGCAACAAAGATTGATTTGAATTCTGTTGTTCTGCATAATGCAATTAACAGTACATTGTTTGCCTGTACTAATGATGAGTTGAGACCTCAGTTAATGGGTGTGTTTTTTGAGCTTACACCCGAGTATACAAATTTTGTAGCCACTGACGCACATAAACTGGTTCGTTTCCGCAGATCTGATATTAAAACCGATGAATATATTTCATTTATCGTTCATAAAAAACCGCTAAATCTGCTGAAGAACCTTCTTATCAATATTGATTCAGATGTTTCATTGCAGTTCAACAACACCAATGTTTCGTTCAGTTTTGAGGATTATACATTAACCTGCAGATTATTGGAAGGAAAATTCCCGGATCACGAAAAAGTGATTCCTCCAAACAATACTAATGAGATGCTTATTAACCGCGAGGCTGTTCTCAATACACTTAAACGGGTTGCCATTTTTGCAAGTCAGGCATCAAATCAGGTTAAACTTTCCATTAAAGGTCAGGAACTGACCATCCATGCCGAAGACACTGATTATTCTAATGAAGCAAAGGAAAGAATACCTTGCAGCTATAAAGGTGAAGACCTGGAAATCGGATTCAACTCAAGATTTCTAATTGATATATTAAGCACATTGGAATCGGAGAACGTTCGTTTCATGATGTCAGAGCCAAATCGTGCAGCATTGATTCATCCGGATGAAAACATTGCTGAAGAAGAAGACATACTTATGTTGCTCATGCCTGTTATGCTTAACGCATAATATGCTTTGTATTCAATAAATTTTTTAAAAGAAGCGGGTTTGGCAAAGTAATTGTCAAACCTGTTTAGTATAAAACAAAATCTTTCCTATGAAACTAATAAACATATTTACTCTGGTTTGCCTGCTAATGGGTTTTGGCACTTTTGCCCAAAACCAACCAGTAAATCCTGCCATTGCAAATGATTCGATCTTAAATCAGATCGAGAAGCATCTCCCGGAAGGCTGGACAATGGAACTAACAAAAAACGATCTTCTTGTTTACAGGCTTAAAAAAATTACTGTAGTACCCGGCGATTGCGACACTTTATCTGCTGATACAATTGAAAAATATAAAAACAACGAAACCGCAGCTTTTTATTTCAAAATTGATGAAAGATGGAGTGAGGAAAGAATGTTCTGGACCCGTGAGGTCAATGATAGTTTGAAGCTAAGACTGGACTTGCTTCCGCAGGAGTATGGAATCATGCATTTATATGATGCCTCAAAAAGTACAAGGTCCAGAAGCGTTTATACCGGAAACACACAAGAAGAAAAAGACAAAATAAAAGCATATTACAAAAAGAGGGCTGAAATTGCCAGTCATGTAACAAGGCTACCTAATTTTTATACTTCTAATTACAGCTTGTTCCTAAACAGTCAGGTAGGAAAATTCTCACCCAGAATGTGCATTATCCCAAGGGAGGCTTCAATGGAAGCCAATACTGTTTATATTTTGTTTCTTGAATATTGTGAAAACCCATTAAGACAATAAAAGTTTCAATAAAAAAAGCGATCCGTGGATCGCTTTTTTTATCTTCTGATCAAAAGACAATTATCTTCCACGATGTGGAGTATGGTCTTCAGGATCATCACTTACAGTGTTGTTATTGTTGTTTCCACCATTGTTGTTGGAAGGAACATAATAACCACCATTGTTAGCTTCTGCTTCTGCAATACTGTCTTCTTTTGCTTTTGCAATAGAATCGAGACGAGCTTGCTCAAGTTCTTCAGCATGTTTGATGCTGTCTTCTTTCAGTTTTGCAACTGAATCGATAGAATCTTGTTTTGCTTTTTCGTCATCTTCTTTTTTGCCACCACCGCATGATGCGAGTGCAAAAATTCCAGCTACTGCGAGGAATACGAACAGATTTTTCATTGTGACTTGGTTTTTGATTAATAATACGTTGAATTGCAAATTACTCAACGACAACTTCTTCTTCAACAACTGAATCAGTGTCCATAGTGTCTACTGCTGTTGTGTCAGGAGTTACAACTTCTGTACTGTCAACTTTTGTTGAATCATTGTTGTTGTTGTCATCTTTTTTCTCTCCACCACCGCATGATGCGAGGAAGAATACTCCAGCTACTGCTGCAATGAGAAATAAATTTTTCATAATAGTGCCTAATTTATTTGGTTTAACACTGCAAAAGTAAAAAAATTTTTTTAAACAGACTATCGTATTAATAATTTCTATGAAACATCGTATAAATTATTTTTCCTATCTTTGCAAAAGCTAAATTTTGTAAACTAAACAAGGTATGAAAAAATCAATTTTTAAAGTAATGGCAATTTTTGCTGTTCTTGCAATTATCGGGGTTTCATGTACTGAGGATGATATTACCAATCCTACAATTACCCTGACAGGAAGTGAAACTATGACTATTGACCTGGGTGATGATTTTACAGATCCCGGTGCAACTGCAAATGATGACAAAGATGGTGATCTGACTTCACAGATTTCAGTTACCGGAACAGTTACCACTGACGAAGTTGGAGTTTATACACTAACTTATACCGTTTCTGACGAAGCTGGTAACACTGCAACTGCAACCAGAACTGTATATGTACAGGCTGACGAGCTTGCCGGTGCATATTCTTCTTCACTGAGCGGTGATGGTACCTGGGGAACATTTACAGACAATTACACCCTTACTGTAACTGCTTCTGCTACTACCTACAACAAACTCATCCTTTCACCTTTCTCAAATTACCCAAGTTTGACAGTTTCTGCAATTGTTGGTGCCAACACTCTTGATCTTGGCCAAACTGTAATTTATGATTATGATGGTGACACTTATGATGATGAGCTTGTTATTTCTTCACTGGGTTCTTCTTACGAAGTAAACACATCAGGTGCTACTCCTATTTCAAGTATTCTCACAATAAACTATAAAATTGATTATAGCTACGGTGATGGTACAGGAACTTACACCTACGTTGGATATGATATTGTTACTGAAACTTTCACAAGACAGTAAAAATACCATTATAAAATATTAAAGGCTGCCTTGTGCAGCCTTTTTTTTTGTAAATTTATCGAACAAATAATGATTTCTTGATTTGAAACAGCGTTCAGATATTCTTATGATCATCAACCCGGCATCGGGTGTCGGCAAAAAAGGTTCTCTGACTGATTTACTGAATAAGCTTATTGAGAAAAGCGATAAGAATTTCATTATTTCTCAGACCGAATATCCCGGACATGCAGAAAAACTAGCAGAACAATATTTAAATGAAGGAATTAAACACTTCATAGTGGCCGGTGGTGACGGTACTCTGAATGAAGTAGCTAAGGTTTTGACCGGTTATCCGAATGTGAGCATGGGAATAATTGCAGCAGGAAGCGGAAACGGTCTTGCCCGTCACCTGTCTTTACCAAAAAATATTGAAGAAGCTTTTGATGTAGCAACAGGCCAGAAGACCATTCCTATTGATGTAGGATTTCTAAACGACAAACCTTTTTTAAGTGTCGCCGGAGTAGGGTTTGATGCAAAAACCGCGTCTGTATTTGCCAAAATGAAAGGCAGAGGCATGAAAAACTATGTCATTGCTGTGGTAAGGAACTATCCCGGATATAAACCGGAAGAATACATCATTAAAACAAATGATCAGGTTATAAAGAAAAAGGTTTTTCTTGTTTCATTTGCAAATTCAAATCAGTTTGGAGGTAACGTAAGCATCTCTCCAAAATCAAGTTTACAGGATGGACTTATTGACATCTGCATTCTGGAGAAAATCCCCGCAGTTCTTGCTGCCATAATGTTCCCGCTTCTCTTTATGAAAAAACTTCACAAAACGCGCTACCTGAATATCATTCAGGCTAAAGAGGCTGAAATACACATAACAGATAAGAGCCTTATTCAAATAGACGGTGATCTGGTTCAGTTTAATGAGAAAGTTTTAACTTTATCCCTTAAAGAAAAAGCACTTCATATCCATGTCAAATAAAAACAAAAAATTCAGCGACCTCAGCAGCCTTGGAGGGTTGGTTTACAGTACCAATTCAGACGCCATGAAAGATCTGGAAAACAAGGCCAACGATGAAGAGTACACCCCCGATCCGTCAGAACAAACCCTCCGTGTGTGGATTGAGAAAAAACACCGTGGCGGCAAAACAGTTACCATAGTTCGTGATTTTGAAGGATCAGATCAGGAACTGGCCGATTTGGCCAAAACGCTTAAAAACAAATGCGGAACCGGCGGCAGCGCCAAAGACGGAGAAATTATTCTTCAGGGGTCCATTGCAGATAAAGTAGTGGCTTTGCTAAAAGATATGGGGTATAATGTGAAGAGAGCAGGTGGGTAATGTTAGTGGAAAATAGAAAGATATACAAATAACAACATAAAACTAAATAGAAACCATGGAAGGGTATGAGTCGTTTCTAATATACAATGCTATTTCAGGATATCTCTTTGTCATTGGAGAAATTATAATAATAGTTTTTCTAATAATCTATGTCAACCGAAAAAAAACCAAAGACGGGATATTAATGCTTATTGGATCAATACTTAGTCTTTTATCGAGGCCAATACAAATCCTGTATTATCATGTATTGGCACCGACAGATCATCATGTATTAATAACAAACGGGAATAAATTTGATAATTTTTCGATATTCAGTGTGTTCTATAATTTTACTGCATATGCGATTTTTGCGGTTGGACTTATTCTACTACTCAATAAGCTTAGCACAAAAAAGGCATCTTTTTAGAGCATTAATAAAAATGTTGTTCTCAGAGTCAGAAATATGCTTTCAGATTTGACTTCGCATAAAAAATAATTTAATTTTACGGGTATGAAACCGCACGATAAAGATGTAATAACAGCGCTCGTTCGCAGAGACGAAATTAATACCCGTGTTCATCTTGAGAACGGACAAGTGCTGCTGGTAAACAATATAACTTATGGTTATGATGATGATGATGATTATGCTCATATCACTGCAAATATCAGCCCCGAAACCGGCGATCCCATAGAGTTTTTCTACTCCAACGAAATTGTAAAAATTATTGACCCTGAGGATGAAAGGATTTTGTTTGAGAGGAACTAATTTTCATCCAAATGCTCTCCCCTTCTCCATTCTAAAATCATCACTCATAAATAAAAAAGCCGCTCTTTCGAAGCGACTTTTTGGGGTGGAAGATGGGATTTGAACCCACGACCCCCAGAACCACAATCTGGTGCTCTAACCAACTGAGCTACATCCACCATGTCATGGTGTTGGTGCTCTAACCTCCCGATAGCTATCGGGATGAGCTACGTCCACCATTTTAGGAGTGCAAAGATAAAACAAAAATTTAATTTGCAAGCAGACTTGAAAATATTTTTCAAAATCAAATGCCTTACTTCGACAGGCTCAGCATGACATTTGATTTTTAAAGCTGTCGTTTATCTCTTCAGCATTTCGCTCACCAGCTCAGCAGCTTCTGCCAGCTGAATAGCCGGATAAACTTTTAAGCCGCTATTGTCAATGATTTCCTTGGCTTCTGCGGCATTGGTTCCCTGAAGCCGAACAATTATCGGAACAGGAATATCACCAATATTTTTATAAGCAGCCACAATACCATTGGCTACACGATCACAGCGAACAATACCTCCGAAAATATTCACCAGAATGGCTTTCACATTCGGATCTTTCAAAATTATTCGAAAGGCCTTCTCTACCCGCTCTGCATTGGCTGTACCTCCTACATCAAGGAAATTAGCAGGATCACCACCGCTCATTTTAATAATATCCATGGTAGCCATGGCAAGTCCGGCACCATTTACCATACAACCCACATTCCCGGTAAGTTTAACATAGTTTAGACCGGCTTCTCCGGCTTCCACTTCCATTGGGTCTTCTTCGTCCAGATCGCGCATTTCAGCAATATCTTTATGTCGAAACAGTGCGTTGCCATCAATGACCACTTTTGAATCTGCTGCAAAAATACGATCATCGGCTGCTTTAATCACCGGATTTATTTCAAACAAAGAAGCATCACTTCCAACAAAAGCTTTATAAATCGCCATGACAAATTTGGTCATGTTCTTAAACGCATCGCCGGAAAGTTTTAGATTAAAGGCAATCTTACGTGCTTGAAACGGCATTATTCCAATTGCAGGATCAATTTCTTCCTTAAAAATCAAGTGTGGAGTATTTTCAGCAACCGCTTCAATATCCATCCCTCCTTCTGTAGAATAAACTATCATATTATGACCCGTCTCGCGATTCATCATTACGCTCATATATATCTCTGTCACTTCGTTTGGTCCGGGATAGTATATGTTCTGCTCAATAAGAACTTTGCGAACCAGTTTTCCTTCAGCACTGGTTTGAGGAGTTACCAGTTGCATTCCAATAATCTGATCTGCATAGGTTTTTACCTCATCCAAACTTTTGGCAATTTTCACACCACCACCTTTTCCACGACCACCGGCATGAACTTGAGCTTTTACAGCCCATACATCGGAACCGCATTCTTCATTTAAACGTTTTGCATTATTAACGGCCTCATCGGCGTTGTATGCCACATAACCCAGAGGAACATTAACTCCGTAGCGGCTCAGTATTTCTTTACCCTGAAATTCGTGTAAATTCATAGTGATTTTTTGATTTATGCAAATATGCTAAAAATTTTTGTAATAAATACCTTTGATTCTACCACTTAAAAAGACAAATGATACCGGTATGTCGAATTATTCAGTTCTATTCAACAAGTATTATTATTTTCGCAGTGCTATGAAAAGGCTGAAGGCGGGCATTATATTTTTATTCATATTCCACGGGGTTTTATTTGCTCAGGAAAAGAAGAGCATTCATGCTGTATTTACTGATAATGCACCTAAAATTGACGGACATCTCAACGATCCCTGCTGGAATAATGCTGAAGTTAATGGAGATTTCACCCAATACTCCCCATATCATGGAAATAAGCCCACTCAAAAAACAGAAGTAAAGCTACTGTACAACCATAGAGGTATTTTCGTTGCAGCCACCTGCTATGACACTGCCCCTGACAGCATTTTGCGGCAGCTTGGTGATCGTGATGAGAACCTGAATTCAGATATGTTCAGTATTCTGATAGACCCTTATGCCAACAATCAGGATGCATACGTATTTGAGGTTTTTGCCAGCGGGCCACAAGCTGACTGGAGATATAATGATGGCAATTACAACACCGTTTGGGAAAGCGCAACATTCATTCATGATAAAGGCTGGAATGCCGAATTTTTTATTCCATATAGTGCCCTGAGATTTCCGAAACAGGAAGTTCAAAACTGGAAAATTCAGTTTAGCAGACAAGTCAGACGAAGCCGCGAAATAAGTCAATGGGCTCTCGAGGACCGCACAGCAGATATAGAACAAGAGTATTGGGGAACAGTTACTGGCATTGAAAATATAGATCCTCCGCTTCGGCTTTCATTAAACCCATATTTTTCAGCCGGAATCACACACTATCCATATAATACGGAAGGTGTTTCCAATTATTCCACCTCCTGGAACGGAGGTCTTGATCTGAAATGGGGGATTAGCGAAGCGTACACTGTTGATCTCACACTACTGCCTGATTTTAGTCAGGTTCAGTCGGATGACATCGTGAAAAATCTATCAGCTTTTGAGACACAATATTCCGAGCAACGCCTGTTTTTTAAAGAAGCCATAGATCTGTTTCAGCAAGGTGGATTATTCTACACACGCAGAATTGGACGTCTGCCCTCGAATTTCTTCAGCGTCTACGATTCATTGCAGACCGGAGAAACTATGCTAAATAATCCCTCTCAGGCAAAATTACTGAATGCCTTTAAGTTCTCAGGCAGAAGTAAAAACGGACTTGCTGTTGGCGTATTCAATGCTATCACAGGAAATACATATGCTGAAATACAATCAGAAGATGGCACAACCCGAAAATTACTCACTGAACCCATGGCCAATTACAATATAATGGTCATCGACAAGGTTTTTAAAAACAATAATTCCTTTTATCTCATTAATACAAACGCCATGAGAGAGAAGGAATACCACAGCTCAAATTCTACAGCTGCAGGAGCTTCGTTTTATGACAAATCGCACACATATAAAGCTTCTGTTTCAGGAGCTGTTTCCGATACATATAATGGTGAAAACGGAGATTATACAATTAAAGACATCGGATATTCTTACGGGTTGAGTCTTTCCAAGGTGAGTGGTAAACTAAAACTCAATGCTTCACATAGTGCCAAAAACGAGTATTTCGACATCAACGACATGGGTATTCTATACACCAATAATTACAGGCATTTTGGAACATCCGGCACTTACTCGTGGTATACTCCCGTTTGGAAATTTAAAGAAATGTACTTAAGTGCAGGTGTTGATAATATTCTTAGGATGACAAATGGCAATCCTACAGGAAATGAGTTCTGGCTGACCTATAGATTCATGACCATGAAGCATTTTTTTCTCATGAGCGGTTTTTCCACCGGTCTTTCAAAAACATATGATTACTACGAACCCCGAAATAGTGCCTATTATTATCTTGAACCATTATGGCATCATGCTTACCTTCATTGGTCCAGCTCATATAGTAAACCCTTTGCTCTTGACGGACAACTATATTACACAAGCATTCCGGAATACAGCAGCAATAAATGGGATATCTCAATTGAGCCCATATTAAAGATAGGAAACAGGGTACAGTTGCAGCATGAATTTAGGATAAACCGGCGAATTAACGAAGTAGGATATGCAGGAACTGATACAACCGATCTACCTCTTTTTGGAAAAAGAGATGTTGATGTGATTGAAAACACACTCGAATTGAAATACACCATTAAAAACTATATGCCTATTAGTTTACGCATAAGGCATTATTATAGCGAAGGCAATTACTCTGAATATTTTCCATTGATGACAGATGGGCACTTTGGTAATTCCTCAGCCTATCCATACGATTACGACTTCACATTCAATACCTTTAACATTGATCTGATTTACAGTTGGCAGTTCTCGCCCGGAAGCACCTTTAGTCTGATCTGGAAAAACAGTATCCTTAAAGAAGATAATCCGCTCTATCAAACCTATTTCGAGAATTTCGAAAACACACTTTCGGCAAATCAGTATAATTCATTAACTTTGAAAGTCATTTATTATATTGATTACGAACAAATCACTGACAAAAGATCTGTAAAATGAAAACACTAAAAATCCTCTTCACACTCACACTAACACTCACACTGTTTTCATGTCATGTGGGAAGAATGATCATTTATAACGTTTCAGATGTAAACGATTACAAGAAATTTCCACAGGTAACACTTCAGCATCCTGCTGAGAGTTTTCATTTTACTGATGCTCAAAAAGAAAGTCTCTACACATCAATTTACCCAAGATCTGTTATTCTTGATGACAAGATTACGGACTTCCCCAGCATGTTTGAGAGAACAAAAACAACATCTTTTCTTATCGTAAAGAACGACAGTATTGTTTTTGAACAGTACTTCTTCGGCCACTCAAAGGAAGATGTTTTTACCTCCTTTTCAGTAGCCAAATCATACATTTCAGCACTGGTTGGTATAGCAGTTGATGAAGGCCATATTCACTCAGTGCAGGACAGTATTACTACTTACCTTACAGATTTTATAAATCCAGGCTTTGGAAAAATCACTATTGAGCATCTTCTGAATATGGAATCCGGAATTCGTTTCCGTGAAAATTATTTCAATCCCTTTGCTGAGGTTACCAAATATTATTATGGGCTCAACCTCAGAAAATACGTACCCAAACTCAAAATTGAAGAAGATCCGGGCACATTTCATTACAAAAGCGTAAACACCCTGCTACTGGGAATGATTCTTGAGAAAGCCACCGGAAAATCTCTACAGCAGTATTTCCAGGAGAAAATATGGACTCCGCTGGGTATGGAGTATGATGGTACATTAAACCTTGATTCTGAAAAAGGCAACATGGTTAAATCGTTTTGCGGGGTAAACTCAACTGCACGCGATTATGCAAAATTTGGCCGTTTATACATGCACAATGGTATGTGGAATGGAAAACGGATTATATCAGAGGAATGGGTTTTAAAATCGAGGACTTATTATGGAAGTGAAAGGGCATCCATTTATTACAGCTACCAGTGGCGAATAGACAATAACGGGAATTTCTGGGCTCAAGGCCATTTGGGACAATTTATTTTTGTGAGTCCCAGACAAAACGTCATTATTGTTCGTACCGGGAAGAAATATGGTGCAGTAAACTGGCCATTAATTATGGCTCGCATAGCACAAAAAATTTAATGGGACAAATTGGTATCATAAGCGACACCCATGGTATTGTTCCTGATGCTGTTGGTGAATTCTTCGGCGAATGTGAGGAAATATGGCATGCAGGTGATATAGGTGATCTGAAAGTACTTGAAGAACTGGCAATGATCTGTCCGGTTAAAGCTGTTTATGGAAATATAGATGGTCGTGAAGTCAGATCCAGGACCTCTTCCCTGCTTGTCTTTGAATATGATTCGTTGAAAATAATGCTTAAACATATTGTAGGACGACCTGGAAAGTATAATGCGGAAAGTAAGGAGCAAATTGAAAAGATCAGACCCACTATTGTTGTGGCCGGACACAGCCATATTCTAAGTATTAAATATGATGAAAAAATGAAATGCCTTTATATAAACCCGGGTGCTGCCGGAAAAAACGGGCTGCATAAAGCACAAACTATGGTAAGACTTCGAATTGAAAAAAGTGAAATAAAGGATGCTGAAGTGTGGGAAAAAGCCCGGGTAAAAGCTTTTTAAGTCTCTTGTTTAAATATTCAATTATTTAAAATATTTGCTTTTTACCAGAACAATATGAAAAAAATACTTTTATACATTTTTGCTTCATTAATTTTATACATAAGTGGTAATTCGCAGGGGCTGGGTATTGATGGAGCATTTAACCTAAGCAAAGTGAGTGGTGATCCATGGGGCATCAGACAAAAATTTTCTCCCGGGTTTCAGATTGGTATTGTGAGCATAAACAATATAATGATGGGTTCATTCAGCGAAATAAATCTGTATTCAGGTATATGCTTTAATCAAAAAGGTTTTATTCATGGTGACAGTAATTATACTTTCCATGCCAACTATTTAGATATAAAATCCTTGTACTCTTTGTCGTATGACTATGATAATGTTTCGGTATTTTCGAGCATTGGACCCTATCTATCATTTGGAATTAATGCCAGACAGGTTTTTTCCGACAGCACAGTAAGTATTACTTTTGGTAAAAATGCAAATTATCCGCCTGCCTTCGACATTGGTGCAAGCATGAACTGGGGTGTAATGTTTAGCCGGTATTGTATTTCCATTAGTTATTCTATGGGGCTGAGAACGTTTTTCAGTCCCGGCATAGATAGCAGAGAAAACAGGCAAATCTGTTTTCACTTTTCATATTTGTTCTGGCAATATCTTGAATGATTATCTTAAACGATCCGCAGCGCGTACTTTAATCTCATCTTTGCGAATAGCACGGTTGGCAAACACAAGAAGCAAAAGACTTATAAGGGGCATAACAGCACCGGCATACTTATAACTCACATTAACAAAGTCACCTGTACTAATTGAATCAGCTATTCTTTCCGGAATCCAGAACATAAGACCGATTAATGCGGCATTGAACACAAAAACCAGCACGTTGAAGCGCATCTGGAATACCCGGTTTTTGAATAAAAATATCGAAACCAGAAAACCCAATCCCGTTAAACTTGATACAATTAGCATTAACATAGGATTATAGATATCTGACAATGTACCTTGCGCTTCAAAACTACTCAGATATAACATTCCTGACTCACTTCCCCAAAACAGACCTGCAAAAGGAAAGAAATACATTACAACGATGGCGATGAAGCCAATTAGAAGGTATAAAGACTGTGCTCTTTGTATCATGGTTCTTTTTTTTGCAAAAATACATATTAAAATTTATTGAACTATACAATAGAGTAATATAATATAATGTATAGTTGTTTTCTGATCGATATAAGATTTATCTGAATAATGAGAGAACTTTTAAGAAGATTTATGAATAGTAAAGTTCTATAATTTATCGCGTGATTTGTTTTTATCAAAAATCGGGCTAAACTCGCTTTGATGGAAATTATTTTCAGTAAAATGTTGGTAAATTAAAATAAACTCTCTACCTTTGCAGTCCCAAAAAAATTGGGTGCCTTATATTATTAATTAAAAAGCAATTATGCCAACAATACAGCAATTGGTAAGAAAAGGCCGTAAGCAGCTTGTGTACAAAAGCAAGTCGCCGGCGCTGACATCATGCCCGCAACGTCGCGGAGTATGCACAAGGGTATACACAACTACCCCTAAAAAACCGAACTCAGCTATGCGTAAAGTAGCAAGGGTTCGTTTAACCAACGGATTTGAAGTCACAGCCTACATTCCGGGTGAAGGACATAACCTGCAGGAACACAGTATCGTTTTGGTACGTGGCGGCAGGGTTAAAGACCTTCCGGGTGTACGTTATCATATTGTACGTGGCGCTCTTGATACTGCCGGTGTTGAAGACAGAACACAACGCAGATCAAAATACGGTGCCAAACGACCAAAGAAAAAATCATAATACCCACAAGATAAAGCATTGGTAAATTATGAGAAAAGCAAAACCAAAAAAGAGAATTATACTTCCCGATCCTAAGTACGGTGATGTATTGGTGACAAAATTTGTCAACAACATGATGCTGAGTGGAAAGAAAAACCTTGCTTACAAGATTTTCTATGATGCACTCGACATTGTTAAAGAGAAAATGAGCGACGAAGATCCTTTGGAAGTATTTAAAAAAGCACTGAGCAATGTAACCCCTGCTGTAGAGGTTCGCAGCCGCCGTATTGGCGGAGCTACATTTCAGATTCCTTCTGAAATCAGAGCTGACCGCAAAAGTAGTATTGCCATGAAAAACATGGTAGGTTTCGCACGCAAACGTCATGAGAAAAACATGGCTGCCAAACTGGCCGGCGAAATTATGGCCGGATACAAAGAAGAAGGTGCAGCATTTAAGAAAAAAGAGGACACCCACCGTATGGCAGAAGCCAACAAGGCGTTTTCACACTTCAGATTCTAATTCGGAATGGCAGAATTGACCAAAATAAGGAATATTGGCATTATGGCGCACATCGACGCGGGTAAAACCACGACGACTGAGCGCATATTGTATTATTCCGGGGTCAATTATGATATAGGAGAAGTTGATGACGGCACTGCAACCATGGACTGGATGATCCAGGAACAGGAACGTGGAATCACCATTACTTCTGCTGCAACAACTATTTATTGGGATGTTGACACCACCCGCTATCAAATCAACATTATTGATACTCCGGGGCATGTTGATTTCACTGTTGAAGTGGAACGTTCTCTCAGAGTTCTCGACGGAGCTGTAGCTGTCTTTTGTGCTGTAGGAGCAGTTCAGCCACAGTCGGAAACCGTGTGGAGACAAGCCAATAAATATAGGGTTCCCAGAATCTGTTATGTCAATAAAATGGACAGACAGGGAGCCGACTTTACCAGAGTCATTCAGCAAATTAGAGAAAAATTGGACGGCAACCCAATCCCTGTTCAATTGCCCATCGGTGAAGAAGATTATTTCACCGGTGTGGTAGACCTCATTCGGAACAAAGCATATGAGTGGGATCAGGAATCAATGGGTAAGGAGTTTAAGGAAATCCCGGTCCCGGAAAATATGCAGGAACAGGTTCAGAAATACAGAACCAATCTGATTGAAGGAGCCGCAGAAGATGATCCTGAATTGCTGGAAAAATACATGGAAGATCCCCAGAGTATTACACCCGAAGATATTATTTTACAACTGAGAAAAGCCACTCTTGAGAAAAGGGCTTTTCCTGTTTTTTGTGGTTCCAGTCTTCAAAATATAGGTGTGCAGTTACTCATGGATGGTATCATTGAATTCCTTCCATCGCCTATTGAAGTAGAAGCTATTTCAGGAATCAACCCGAAAACTGAGGAAAAAGAAGACCGTGAAGCAGATGTTAGTGGAAAACTCTCTGCATTGGTTTTTAAAATTGTAAATGACACCTATGTTGGCAAACTCGCTTTCACCCGTGTTTATTCAGGCACTCTGAAAAGTGGAAGCATGGTTTACATAGCCTCCTCAGATCACAAGGAAAGAGTTGCCCGTCTGATCCGTCTGCACAGCAATAAACAAAATCCGGTCAATCAGCTCGAAGCCGGTGACATCGGTGCAGTTATTGGATTTAAGGCAATAAAAACAGGCGACACTATCTGTGATCAGAGTTCCCCCATACTTCTCGAATCAATGGACTTTCCTGAGCCGGTAATCAGTATTGCAGTTGAACCAAAAACACAGAAAGACATTGACAAACTTGCCTCCTCACTTGACAAAATTAGTGAAGAAGATCCTACCTTCACGGTAAAAATTGATGATGAATCCGCACAAACTATAATTAGTGGTATGGGCGAGCTTCACCTCGACATCATTATCGACAGACTGAAACGCGAATTCAATGTCGAATGCAGTCTTGGAAAGCCTCAGGTAGCATATCGCGAAGCCATCCGTGAAAGTATTACTCACCATGAGCTCTACAAGAAACAAAGTGGTGGAAAAGGCAAATTTGCAGAAATCGAAATTGATATCGAGACTGCGTCTTCAGACCATAAAGGACTGGAATTCATAAATAAACTCAAAGGGAATCAAATTCCTAAAGAGTATATTAATGCAATTGAAAAAGGGATTACCTCAGCAATGGAAACTGGTGTTATGGCCGGTTACCCTGTATTAGCTGCAAAGGTCACTCTTCGTGATGCATCATTTCATGAAACAGATTCTGACGCTCTAAGTTTTGAAATCTGTGGAAATATTGCTTTTAAAGAAGCTACCCGAAAAATAAAATGCGATCTGCTTGAACCCATTATGAAACTGGAAATTGTAACTCCAGATGAATATGTTGGTGATTTAAGCAGTGATATTAATAAACGCCGTGGCGAGATAAACGGAATAGAAACTGTTGGTAATACTCAAATCATCAGATCCCGTGTACCTCTGGGCGAAACATTCGGATATGTTACTGCACTTCGCAGTATTTCATCCGGACGTGCATCTGCAAGTTTAGAGTTTTCGCATTATGCAATAACTCCGAAAGATCTTGCAGAAGAATTGATTTTCAAACTAAAAGGAATCAGAGTTCAACTTTAGAAAAAACAATAAAACCTTATAACAGTGAGCCAGAAAATACGAATCAAACTGAAATCTTACGATCACTACCTGGTTGATAAATCAGCCGAGAAGATTGTAAAAATTGTAAAAGCAACTAAAGCTGTAGTCAGTGGTCCTATTCCCCTGCCTACCGAGAAAAAGATTTTCACCGTTAACAAATCAACTTTTGTGAACAAAAAATCTCGCGAACAGTTTCAGCTTTTTACATACAAAAGACTCATAGAGATTTTCTACAACCAGAGCTCAAAAACTA
>PKSX01000098.1 GCA_002869435.1 Marinilabiliales bacterium
CAGTATCGTCTGCCCACATATGCCGAAGCCGGATACAAACCTTATATCATTGCAGCCATGATGATGACAAATCGTTTCTACGATGTTGCCGATTTACTCAGATTCATGAAAAAACGCGATATGCCAAGGATTCATTAATCCGATAAATATTATTCTCGACATAAGACGATCATGTTTGCTTAGCAAGTATGATCGTTTTATTATAACCTGCGTGCATGCTCCGAGATCAATCTGCACATGATGCTCGAAAAATGCAGGCTTGACAAAACAAAAGGATCTGTCAGTTCGAGCGGAGTCGAGAACTTAAGAGGCTTTTGTAGATAAGACAATGCCGCTTCTCGACTACCTTTCGACAATGCTCAGGACAGGCGCTCGAAATGACAATGTTTTATTATTGTTTTTATGACCAATAGAGTATTTTTAGGATAAATGGAGCATGTCCTTAGTTATCTTGACAAAAAAACATGCGCTTTATTGCATATATTTGTTGACATCAATTATTGAATATGAAAGATCTCGCACTGCTTATTTTGGTCCTTGTATTTTCAGTACAAATATCTGCTCAAAACAAAACGGCAAAGGCACTGTTCCTTGGAAACAGTTATACCGGAGTAAACTCTTTGCCATCACTTACGTCACAGATAGCTTCATCGGCCGGTGATTCCTTGATTTTTGATAGTAATACACCCGGTGGATATACTTTAGAAGAACATTCAACAAACACGACTTCTCTTAGTAAAATAGCGCTAGGCGACTGGGATTTTGTAATTCTTCAGGAACAGAGTCAGCGCCCATCATTTACCGATGCAGAAGTTATTGCGGATGTATTTCCTTATGCCAGAAAGCTCGATTCATTGATAAACATTAATAACCCGTGTGCCGAAACCATGTTTTACATGACCTGGGGCCGAAAAAACGGTGATGCAAGCAATTGTGCAGTTTGGCCACCGGTTTGCACCTACGAAGGCATGGATAGTTTGCTCTATTTGCGATATATGATGATGACATTTGATAATGATGCTGCAGTTTCTCCTGTTGGAGCTGTATGGCATTATATCCGTGATAATTATCCGGCCATTGAGTTATATTCCGTGGATGAAAGTCACCCGTCTCAGGCAGGATCTTACGCTGCTGCATGTTGTTTTTACACGGCCATGTTTAGAAGCACACCATTGAATATCACATATGATTATACTTTAAGTGCATCAGATGCTTCAGATATTAGAACTGCCGTTAAAGTGGTTGTTTTCGACAGCCTGGCCAAATGGAATATCGGCACAATGGACCCCAGTGCTGATTTCAGTTTTGTAGAAGATCTAAACAATGAAGTGCATTTTACGAATCTTTCTACCTGGGCACGCAGTTGGGACTGGAATTTTGGCGATGGCAATTCAAGTGATCTTGAAAACCCAAGCCATACTTATGCCGCTCCGGGTGCATATACAGTTACTCTTACTGCAGGATGTCTGTATAACGACAGCATTCAGAAAACAGTAAACCCAATAGTTGGAGTTGATGAGTTCTCCGATGAGAATTATTCTGTATTTCCCAATCCAGCTAACAACAAGATTATTATTTCAGCTAATGTTGGCAGTATAGTTGAACTTCATAGTTTCGACGGCAAACGGGTTCAAAGATTTGAAATGACTGAATCCGAAACTGAGATATCAGTTAAAGGACTGGAGACCGGATTGTATCTTGTAAAGGTTGATAGTCATTGCACTAAATTGTTTATTGAATAGTTTTTGGCTTTGTAGTAAGACTTCAGAAGTCTTAAGCAAAATCCTCCCGAAGGATGAATCTAAAGACTTCGGAAGTCTGTGACTTTCGCATTTGGGGTGAACGGATAGTTTTTTGGGGTAAATGGTTGGACTTGCGAATAAACAAAACTGATTTTCATCACTTTTCCAATTTTTATTGGGTCTGCCATAGTATCTTTACCAAAAACAAGATATCATGGTAAATATAAATACATCGAAACCTGTAATGATTACCGGTGCCACCGGATATGTAGCCGGATGGGTTGTAAAAAGACTATTGGATGCCGGACTAACTGTACATGCTCCCGTTCGTGATCCTGAAAATGCAGAAAAACTCAAATATCTGAATGAACTGGCTGAAAAAGCGCCGGGCACAATAAAATATTTCAAAGCCGATCTGCTTGAAAAGGGGTCTTATGAAGAGAGCATGACAGACTGCGAATTGGTTATTCATACAGCTTCGCCTTTTATTAATCGGGTAAAAGATCCGCAAAGAGATCTAATTGATCCGGCATTGGAAGGTACCCGAAATGTGCTGGAATCGGTGAATAAAACAGAAACAGTAAAACGAGTTGTCCTCACCAGTAGTGTGGCTGCTATTATGGGCGACACCATGGATCTACTGGAATATCCAAATAAGATGGCCACTGAAGAACAATGGAATACGAGTTCAAGCCTTGATCATCAGCCGTACAGTTATTCGAAAACATTAGCTGAAAAAGAAGCCTGGAAAATTCATAATAAACAGGAAAGATGGGATTTGGTGGTTATAAATCCTGTTTTAGTCATTGGCCCCGGAATTAGTCCAAACATCACATCTGAAAGCTTCAACATTGTAAAAATGATGGGTGATGGCAGTCTGAAAATGGGTGCTCCTGCATTAAATTTTGGCATTGTCGATGTTCGCGATGTAGCTGATGCACATTATAATGCTGCATTTATGCCTGAGGCATCAGGAAGACATATTCTCAGTGCTGAAAACAAGGATATTCTTGATTTGGCTCAATACCTGAAAGACAAATTTGGCGAGGCCTATCCATTTCCAAAAAAGAATCTACCTAAGTGGTTATTGATGCTGGTTGGGCCGATGCAGGGAATTAAACGTAAAATGATTAAACGCAATGTGGGCTATCTGTGGCTGGTTGACAATAGTAAAAGCAAGGAAAAACTTGGTATTGAATATCGCCCAATCGATGTGGCTATTCAGGAATTTTTCCAGCAAATGATTGACCAGGGCGTGTTTAAAAAATAGTTTTGAAACATGAGTTTTCGTGATTATATTTGCGTCAAAGCAAAACTCATGAAAACAGCAATTCTGTATGCCAGCACACATGGCACAAGTGAAAAAGCCGCACAATTACTCAGCGATAAGATTGGCAACTGTGATTTGATAAACCTTAGAAAAATTAAAAAGGTTGATTTAAATGACTATTCTAAGCTCATTATCGGTGGCTCTATTCATATGGGGAAAATGCAACAGAGAGTAAGATCATTTATTGAAAAATATCAGGCTGAAATCATCGATAAAAAGTTTGCTTTATTTATGTGTTGCATGGATGAAAAGCAAGAAGAAAATCAGTTAAAAAGTGCTTTCCCTGCTGATTTGCAAGCAAAAGCTGTTATGGTTACCGGCATTGGCGGTGAGTTCCTTTTCGACAAGATGAATTTCCTGGAACGAGCCATGGTGAAGAAAATCAGCGGAAGCAATGAATCTGTCCACCGTCTTTACATGGATAAAATTGAAGCACTTGCTGATGCAATGAAACAATAATATCATAATATTTTCTTAAATTCTAACATAAACATAATTATATATATGTGTGCATCCTTTTCATTATTATATTTGTCTGATCGAAAAGACAGATTATGAAAACTATTTTTCTGATTTTATTAACCTTAAGCATTTCTGTGCTATATGCACAAGATGCTGTTGATCCGGACACAGCACTCTGGCACACAGATTATCAGCACATTATAGCAGAATCACAAGAAAGAGACTTACCAATTCTGATGGTTTTTAGCGGCTGCGATTGGTGCAAACCATGTATTAAGTTGAAAAACCAAATTCTGGAAACTGAAGAATTTGAGAATTGGGCAGAAACACATACGGTGTGTATTGTTCTGAATTTTCCTTCCAGTAAAAAGCATGCATTAAGCAAAGAACAAACAGAGCAAAACGAGGCGCTTGCAGAGCGGTTCAACAAATGTGGAATATTCCCATTGGTCTTGATTCTGAACAGTGATGAAGAGATATTGGGGAATCTTGGCTACGAAGATATTAGCGTAGCCGAATACATAGCCAAAATTGAAGAAATAATTAACCAATAAGCACATGAAGAAGTTTTTAACTCTAGCTGCTGCATTTATTCTGAGCAGCACACTTTTTGCACAAACACAGGGTACTGCCACATTTACAATAACCACCTCATCAAACGGTGGGCAGTATGATCCTGAGAACATTGTGGCCATATGGATTGAGACTCCCGGCGGATCATTTATTCGTAGTATGAAAGTAATGGCTGCTCAAAGGATTCAACATTTATATAAATGGAAAGTTGCTTCCTCTATGAATACTGTTGGTGCAACCACAGGAGCCACTCTTACCAATCATCAGACTCATGTTATTGCATGGAACTGTACCGATCAGGGTGGATCATTATTGGCAGACGGAGATTATCATTTCTGGGTTGAGTATACAGCAGATGATGCACAGGGTCCGTATAATGATTTTTCATTTACTAAAGGTCCCACAACTCAAAACCTCACATTCCCAAACGAAACCGGCTTTATCAATATCAGTCTTGACTGGGTCCCTGATGCACAGGGAATTAACGATGAAATAATTGAAGCCAGTGTAATGCATAATGCAGCAAACAACATTTATACATTTGCTGTTCCTGATATTCGTGCTGAAAACGCTTTTCTGGAAATCTTCAGTATCAATGGTGAGAAAGTATTTTCAAGTTATGATTATCTTGATAACGGAACCAGCAGATACTTCGTATGGAACTCAACCGGCTTTGCCAATGGTCTATATATATACCGCATTGAGAGTGGAGCTGATATTTATGGTGGTAAAATCTTCAGGTAATACATGAAAATATTAAGGCCTGTTTTCTTATTTCTGGCTTTAGCTCCGTTATTATCATTCGGACAACTAAAGCACAAAACCGAAGTCCTGTTGCTAATGGGATCAAGGTTCGAGATAACACCTTATTCTGAAAATGAGTCTCTTCTCGATTCTGCTATTCAAATTGCCATAAATGAAATTAAACGGGTAGAATCGATACTTTCTGAATGGCAGGAGAACAGTAAAATATCTGAAATTAATAAGAATGCCGGGATAAAACCGATTGAAGTTTCTGATGAACTTTTTGGCCTTATTCAGAGATGTATAAAAGTAAGTGATTTAACCGATGGTGCATTCGATATTTCATGGGCAGCATCTCGTGGTATTTGGCGCTTTGATGGGAGTATGACTGCGCTGCCCGAGCCTGAAATTATTGAAGAAATGATTTCACTGGTTAATTACAAAAACATTGTACTTGACAAGGAAAAGAAAACGGTATTTCTGAAAGAAAAAGGAATGGCTATTGGTCTGGGCGCCATAGGTAAAGGTTATGCTGCAAATCGCGCCAAATATGTTATGCAGCAGGCCGGTATTGAGAACGGCATTGTAATTTGTGGTGGGGACCTCATTACATGGGGTGAACCGGCTGAAGGCAAACTTTGGCGTATAGGCATAGCTAATCCTGACAACCCATCAGAAGCCATGGCCTGGTTTGAAGTAGGACCAATGGCAGTAGTCACCTCCGGTGATTACGAAAAATTCGCCATGATTGACGGAAAAAGATATGGTCATATTATTGACCCAAGAACTTTGTACCCTGTAGAAGGATTACGAAGTGTTACAATCATATGCCCTGATGCAGAACTTGCTGATGCTCTTGCCACTGCAGTTTTTGTAATGGGGAAAATAAACGGTATGGCACTCATTAATCAACTCAATGGAATTGAATGCATGATGATTGACAATGAGGGCAATATTCTTAGCTCTGATAACTTACCGATCAACAAATATGAGAATGGAGATAAAACAGAGCAACATTTTATTGATATCGGAACAAAAAAGGAATAATATGAAGATTCGCTATTTTTTACTCATTTCCACACTGATATTTCTTGCTTCATGTGTAAACGTGAAGCCATATCAGAAAGCTCATTTGAACAATGAGGACATGAAACTTAGTCCCAGAAAACTTGAAACATATGATAATGGAATTGAGTCGTATCGGGAAGGTGTAAGTGGAGCCAGTGGTGGTAAAACCGGTGGCGGATGTGGTTGTAATTAATCGGAGGTCATTATGAGATATATAATTTCAATATTATTTCTGGGCCTTATATTTAATGCTTCTGCACAGAACGAGCCCATAAAAGTTCTTGATGAGAAAGAAGTGAACTTTATGTTCAATTATTATGAACAGGATGGCAGCCATAGTCCTGTAACAGGTGGTATTGGTTCCGAAAAACTGGAATGTGTTGCACCGCAAACCTCTTTGAATATTCCTTTTGATACTGTACATAATATTTCTGTCACACTGGGAATTGATCATTATACATCTGCCAGTTGCGATCAGATAGACCGTTTTATCACAGCGGCAAGTTCCGAATATCTGAGTTCTGCATCCAGCAAAGACACACGGGTTCATTGCGATGTTTCTTATACATATCATAATCCAGTGAGCAACAATGAGAAAGGCTTTATGCTTGGTATCAGTAAAGAATTCGATGTGGTTTCACTTGCTGCAGGTCTGAACTATTCTATTGCTTCCGAAGACGAGAACCGACAGCTTATTCTTAAAGCTTCGGCTTATTATGATACATGGAAACTGATGTACCCCGGTGAAATTCGCGACGGAGAAGACTATTTATATGGTAACACACCTAATGATTATGATTTAGATGCCAGAACTACAGCAACTTTTACAGCTACCTATGCCCAGGTATTGACAAGAAATCTTCAAGTACTTTTTACAGCCGATTATGTAATGCAAAGAGGAATTCTGCATTCTCCGTTTCACAGAGTTTATTTCAATGATCCGTTTGTAGTTTTTGATCCTGATACCAACTCAATGCTTGCATGGAAAACAATGCGTCCTGAGAACCTTCCAAGAGCAAGAAACAAGTTTCCAATGGCCATGCGTGTAAGCTATTTTGTAAATGATTTCATCATTACCAGACTATATTATCGATACTATTTTGATGACTTTGATATGACCGGCCATACATTTAGCATGGAAATTCCAATCAAATTATCATCATGGTTATCTGTATATCCGTTGTTTCGATACCACGAGCAAACAGCCAGTAAATACTTTGCTCCATTTGCAGAACACCCTGTTGATCCAATGACATGGGAGCCAACAGAAGAGTTCTATACAAGCGATTATGATGTATCAGCTTTGACCAGCAGAAAATATGGAGGAGGTTTCCGCATTAGCCCTATATATGGTATTGCCAATGTAAAAAATAAGAACAACACTATTTCTTTTAAAAGCCTTGAGGCCCGTTTTGCTCAATACAACCGAAGCGATGGTTTAGAAGCCTGGTATATCAGCTTTGCTATGGGATTTGTGTTTTAGGCTATACTATTCTTCTTCAACATCTCGCAGCTCCACAGGAATACCTTTGGTACATCCTTCAGGTTGCGGCATTCTCAAAGCTGTATAATTGAAACGAATTGTTGCTCCATCCACATTCAACTCTTCGGGTAAACCATTAACCGGAATCAAATAAAGAATTTCATCTCCAGCAACCGCCTCAATTACTGTACAAGTAGATTCTTCAAAATTATGATGAACAATTCCAACAAACTCACCATTTGAAACAGCAGGCTGTTCCACAACCACTGCATTGTCATCTTTTACTTTTTCCTTACACTTACACGAAATCAAAGTAACAGACAGAATCATCGAAATAATTAATAACCAGCGCATATTTTTAGTTTTTTAGTTTTTAATACAATCACTACAAAGATACAAATCAGCAGGATATCTTAATGCCGGATTGAATGTCCACGTAGTGTAAAACTTTGGAGTGAATGTTCCAACTTTATGCCAATTTTCGCGAATGTACTTTCTAATCTCCAGAGTTCCTCTTCCAATAAAGGATTCATTTGCCCCGGAATTTTCATAATTCCCAGGGATTTCATTGGTGTACAAATCGTTATACCAATGGTCGCGTATCAGGGCACATTGTTTATCCGATTTCAGGAAATCATCAAGAGTATACATCAGAATCTCAAAATCAGTAAATCTGTTTTCTTTGCAGTCCATCGATTTCAAATCGTTAGATAGTTCCACCCATACAGAATCTTCATACACAAGACCAAGATCGAATTGCAAAATATGGTAAGCCGGACGCAAACTCATTACGACAAGAGCAAGAGAAAAAGCAAGGGTTTTTAAAGTCTTTTGCCTGATTTTTAATTGTATTAAGTATGCAAAATACCCACCAAATAAAATTAAGACGGGAATAAGCGGAATCTCCCAACGGGCAATTGCACCCTTTGACAGGGACAAATACAGATAAAAAACAACCAACCAGAAAATAGGAAGAGACCATAGTCTGAATCGTTCTTTAATACGCCAAACAACAATTCCAAGTGCAAGAAGTGCAAATAAGAGCAGTCCCCAATCTACACCCATGGCTGGTTTAAATATAAAATAGATTAATGGGTGTCCTTTAATCACATATGGAAATTCAAATAAATGAAACCGAATTTCCTCTATGTAAAGGTCGAGATAAAACAAATATGGTAAATAAAGAATGATTGTAAGCACCATTGTGAATATCTGGACAAAGAAGAAATGTCTGCAAGTGTAAACTTTTTTAATGAGTGAGTAAACAGAAAATGCCGAGATCAGGCCCCAAAGCAATAGTCCAACATTGATTTTAGCAGCTAAAGCCAGAGCAATTGCTAAACTCAGGCGTAGGATCACACTGATATTTTGCCTGGATTTGAAATTATACCATTCAAGAATAGCCCAAATTACTGACATCGTTGTCAAACTATCAGGTACAGCATAATGAGCAGTCTCCACCCATCTGAATGCAAATGCTGACAAAAACAGAACTGCATAATGAAACATAGCAGAATCGGAGATTCTTTTTGCCAGTTTATAGAGCAGAAACACTGAAATTATTGACGGGATAAGTGATGAAAAAAACCTCATTAAAACAAACCCATCGTATGCTGCACCATATCCGAATAGACTAAGCGATAGTTCATGAAGTGCCAAGCCAACAGCCGCAAGATATTTTCCGGCAACACCGTAAATGGATATCAAATCACTTGAAATATCGCTAAAACCATGACCATTAAACAGATTATACGACCATCGAAGCAGCCCTTTGCCGCCAAAATAGAATTGTTCCTCATCCCAGGCCATACGCTGAAACCAGATCCCATAAGATCTTGTAATTAAGTTCAGCAGGAACAATGCTGCAAGAATTGGGTTAATATTTTTCCTACGCAATAATTTCATTATCGGGTAAGGGAGTTTCAATTTTGGTTATGGCTTTTCTTTTCCAGCGACCTCTTATGTAGAAAAATAATGCAAGTCCGAAGCCAATACACCAGGCCAGTGGAATACCCCACCAGATACCATCAGTTCCATGATCCCGGCTCAGGATATAACTTAGTGGCACCCGGCCAATCCACAAAGCCACAAGCGTAATAAACATTGGGGTTATGGCATCACCCGCACCACGCATAACCGCCATACCAACAAACATATTGGCAAAGATAACATAGAAGAAACCCACAATAAACAAATAACTGGATCCGATTTCAACCACCATTGGGTCAGTGTTAAAGGCCATAACCAAAGGTTCTCTAAACACAATAAAAACAACGGAAATAAAAAGTGCTACCATGGTGGTCATTAAAGTAGTCTCTCGAAAACCAACCCGAATTCGCTGAAGTTTTCCTGCTCCAATATTCTGACCCACAAAACTAGATAAAGCTGATGCAAAAATCATTGCAGGCATTGCAGCAAATGCATCTATACGCGAAGTGATGGTAAATGCAGCCATAGCATCTGTGCCAAAATCATTCACAATTCGTATAAGAGCTACAATTCCCAAAGCCACAAAACTCTGCTGTAACCCCGACGGAATACCAATTTTAAGACTTTGCCTAAAAATGGTTCTGTTGAATACCAGATTCACAAATGATATTCTAATAAGAGGGTGCTTTTTATTGAGGTATAATGCAGCAAGGAAAAAAGCCACAAACTGGCTAACCACCGTTGCAATTGCAACAGCCTCAATCCCCCACCCCATAACGGTAATAAAGAAAATGTCAAGGAATATATTCAGTAAGGTAGAGATAATCAGAAAAACCAATGGAGTTTTAGTATCCCCCATACCTCTTAATATGGCGTTGGTAGCATTGAAGCCGAAGAGAAAGACAAGTCCGCCAGTAAAAATATTGAAATACAACACACTGTAATCAATAACATCCGGCGGTACTTTAAGCAGCTCCATAATATCCCTGCTAAAGATTAAGCCCAATGCTGTCAACACTATTGATGCAAAAAACAATGAAATATAAATAGTATCTACTGCTTCGCGAACTTTTTTATAATCCTTTGCTCCAAAATACTGTGAAATAATTACAGAAAGACCAATGGTAAGACCAATAAGGAGAGAAACCAGCATAAAAATTATTGGAAAACTGATACCAACAGCTGCAAGTTCCTCCTTTCCAAGGTAATTGCCAACAATAATACTGTCAACTACATTATACAATTGCTGAAACAAAGAACCAATAAGCATTGGAATCGCAAATTGCAAAATCAGTTTACGTTCCTTCCCAACTGTCAGATCTTTTGTTCCACGCATATTATTTACAAATAGTCTTCGTCAGTTTTAGCCAAAAACGGCTGAATCGCTCTTTCATAGATGCCCTGCACATAGGCTATGGTCATTCCGTAATTTGTTACCGGAATACCGGCTTTAACAGCAGGGCGTAAACGATTAATAATTTGTTTCCGTGTGATAACACAGCCACCACATTGAATTACAATAGCATACTCAGTAATATCAAGTGGCAATGCATTCAATCCTGCAACCACTTCATATTCCAATTTCTTTCCGGTAAAAGCACTTAACCAACGAGGAATTTTAACTCGTCCAATATCATCGCAAGATGTATGGTGAGTACAACTTTCGAGCAAAAGCACACGATCACCGTCCTTCAGTCCCGATATTTTCGGAGTTCCCTTCAGGTAATTTTCAAAATCGCCACGCTGTCGTGCAAGCAATACACTGAAACCAGTTAATGGAATTTCTGGTGGCACTGAAGCGTCTGCTTTAAGAAAAACTTGCGAATCAGTTATAGCTAGAGCCGGTTTTGGCTTCATTTTTCTGATAAAAGCATCCACTTCACGCTCTTTACATACCACAGCAATTCCATCATGGTCCAATACATCTCTGATAACCTGTACCTGTGGCAAAATCATTCTGCCTTCAGGAGCTTCAATATCAATTGGAGTGATAAGCAAAACGGTATCACCATAATTGATTAGATCCCCAACGAGAGTCGGTGTATTGTATGCAGTTTCAGGCATTACTTTACGCATAATTGTGGTAAGAGCCGATACATCAGGTTTTATGTTGGAAAAATCAATAACAGACACTTCGAAATTCTGCTCCAGTTTTTTCTTTGTCTCCGTTTTCAGACTTTCCTCATCCGATTTATTATGAACTATAAAAAATGGCAGATCAATCTCATTGAATTTTTCAATAATTTCCTCTTCGTATTTATCAAAAGTATTGGCTGTAATCACAAGTAATGCCATATCAATTTGATCGAGAACAGCAAGAGATTTCTGAACTCTTTTCTCCCCAAGATCACCAACATCATCGAAACCGGCCGTATCGATAATTACACAGGGTCCGAGACCGGGAATTTCAACCGATTTTTTCACCGGATCAGTAGTTGTACCGGCTACATCGGAAACAATAGCAATATCCTGATTGGTAAGACTGTTTATTAACGAGCTTTTACCGTTATTTCTACGGCCAAAAATACCAATATGTGGTTTTGATTCTTTTCCTTTTTGCATATCAGATCAAATCGTTGAGTGAATAGCCCTGTTTAAGTAAATTTCCGGGTTTCAATAGTTTTTCAAGATCCTTTTTATCAATGAGCTTTAACTTTTCATTGGCCTCATAAATGTTCAAATTGTTTCCTCTCATATATTTTGAGATTTCGGCAGCTTTATTGTAACCAATAAGTGGAATTAAGGCCGTTGCAATAACCGGCGATTTCATTAAAATATCATGCGAAAGCTTTTCATCAATTTCAAGTCCGGAAAGCATATTCTCTTTCAATGATTTCAATGCAGAAATAAGATAATCTAGGGATTGAAGAAAACGATGTCCCATCAAAGGAATATAGGCATTCAAATCCATCTGACCCTGTCCGGCCAGTTGAGAAATAAGTGAATCGTTTGCATAGATCTGATGCGAAACTGAGATCACGAATTCAGAAATGACAGGATTTACCTTTCCGGGCATTATACTTGAACCCACTTGTCGCTCAGGTATTTTCAGGATCTTTGTTCCATGAATATCTGATGCCATGAGTCTAAGGTCGGATGCAAATTTCTCGAGATTAACTGCCAGAGACTTAAGAATGGCGTGTGCTTCTACCCAAACATCCAGATTTGAAGTGGCATCATTGAGGTTCTCGCCACGGGCGAGCGGAAGAGAAGTTGCTGCCCTCAATTCATTAATAATATTCATTACAAAATAGCGTGGTACAGCCATGGAAGTTCCTGTTGCGCCACCTCCGATATTTACCACCTTAATGCGTTCGAATACTTTCGAAACCCGCCACCAGTCGCGTGAAAATGCATCATTAAAGGAACTGAAAAATATTCCCCATGAAGAAGGAACTGCCTCCTGCATTTGTGTGTATGCAGGACGCAACACATCACGATATTTGGCCTCAAGGCTTTCTACCTCAGCACGCATATCATTTATTCCATGCTCCAGATCATTCAACAGCGTCATGGATGCAATACGCAACGCTGTAGGGATTACATCGTTGGTTGATTGGAAAACATTCGCATGTTCAACAGGATCAATTAAAGAATAATCGCCGGGCATTTTCCCCAGAATTTCCAATGCCCTATTGGTGATTATCTCATTGATATTCATATTTATGCTTGTGCCGGCCGCGCCTGATAAACCGGGAACAATAAACTGATCATAGTGCTTTCCCTCACTTATTTCGAGTGAAGCATCCTGCATAGCGATAATAATCTCAGGTTTTAAAAGTTCTATTGGGTTATTGTCTGAAAATTTTTTCTGAACCGAATCAGAAAAAGATTCATAACATTTATAGACAGCGTATTTCAATAAGCCCAAAGCTTTATACCACTGTATAGAGAAGGCCTCAGTGAGTGGGAAATTTTCCTTGGCTCTTTGCGAATGAATGCCGAATAAAGCACCATCATCGATAAGAATCTCACCCAAAAAGTCTTTTTCTTTTCTCATTAATCATTAAATTTACGCATTAAAAGTACTTAATAATTGCCAAATTATGAGAAATAAAGTTTTTCATTTCCTGATATTCATCATCACAGGTGTGATTCTTATAACAGGTTGTGACGATAGCTGGCGAAGGGATCGCAGTAGCCGTAAATGGAACAGTCAGGATCCGTATTCCATCCCTATTGAAGTCAGGTCAAAAGAATATCAGAAAGGCAATCTTATACCAAATGCTTCATTTGAAGATGGGTCTATGTCGACAAGCGACACCAGTGGTTCAGAATTTACACTTAAGAACTGGGAAATAATAGGTGACGGAGTTTCGTGGACAGAAATATCAGACAGCGCATCAATAACTGAAGGAAAATACTGTTTAAAAATATCAAGAGCCAAAAGTCCTGAAAGTGACACATTGGGTTCAGGTGTCTTAAGCGATTTCATTGAAGTAATTCCCGGCAATTATGATTTTCATCTCAGCATAAAACTAAGCGATATTAAATCGCCCGACAGCCGTATGGGAACCAAATTATTCAAATCTGTTAATATCCGTGTGCAATATTACGATGAACATAAAAAGCCACTATCATCGATGAATCGTTATCCATATACCGATACTGAGATTGATAATGGTTTTAAAGGATATGGATTCTCAAATTTCTGGTATATTGATTCAATGCCATGGAGTACCTACAGAGCAAGATCATACAATTATCCCTATAGCGACGGAGATATTCCTGATGATTGCAGATTTATTAAAATATTTGTTGGTTTACAGGGGAATGGAACCATGTGGGTAGACAATCTCTCTTATCATTATTCAAAGTGGAATTTCTCACCAAAAGAAAAAACAGACTCACTGAGAGAACTTACATACACACCATATGATCTTCTGCTGCCATCTCCAAAAGAAATGGAAGAAAAACAAATCATCAAAATAAATGAGTATACCAATCCGGTAATTGTATCTGAGATAAACAATAATGGGATTGTTTCCGGGATAGACTTATTGAAGGAGCAACTGGGTGCCTGTGGTTTAACAAATAATATCCCCGTTATCGCAGCATCTCAATATGAAAAAGCAGACTCCTTATACAACCTCGTAATTAAAATAAGCACAATTGAATCTGATTCCGTTAAAGCCCCTCAGCAGGGATATACACTCAAGACCCAAGATGCAGGCCATTCAGATGTAATTTCAATCAGTGGTTTTGATCATGAAGGAACATTTTACGGAATCGGAACACTTATTCAACTTATTGATACAGCGCAAAACATAATATGGGGGGCAAACATATATGACTATCCGGATTTTCTCGGACGATCATACCTGCTTAGCAGCTGGGGCGATAGTTCAGAATTGCAAAATGATTACGACAATCTGCAAAAGATGTCTATGCTTCGGTTCAATAAAGCTTATGTGGGTTACGGGCAAACCAAAAATCGTAAAGACTGGTATAACCCGTCTGAAATATACATCCAGGGAGTAAGAAGCATTGGAAAATGGTATGAGAAAAATGGTGGTGGCAGTTTGGCGATTATGATTAATCCTTATTACCATTTTGAATACGAAATGTATGTTCCCGACATGAGCGATACCCTCAAATACATCTGGCAACATGACGAGAAAGGCATGCAAACCCTGAAAGCAGTTTTCAATATAGGTATGCAATCAGGAGCCACTACTATAATGTTAATGGGTGATGATTTTGTACCTCATGAAAAGGATTACAGAAAACTGTATTCACTCTGGACAGATGAGGACAAAGAGAGGCACCGAACGCTGGCTGGGGCACAGATTTACATGATCAATTATATTTACAACTGGCTTAAAAATGAATATCCGGGAACCCGAATGGAATTCTGTCCGCCCTGGTATCTGAATGAGTTCATTGACAAGAGCCGTGGTTCGGCTGAAGCCTATTTCGATGAACTCATGGCAAATATTCCACAGGATGTAGCCATTATTTGGACCGGAAACACGGTGCGTTCTCTTCAAATAGACGAGGTGGATCTCTATCGCTATATGAAATACAGTAAGCGTTTGCCAATGCTGTGGGACAATACTTTATACGCACGCGGACTTGAAGGAATCTACGGTGGCTACCCGTCAATGTATCCTGAAAAAGCCATTTTATGTAATCTGTTTGAACCTTTTGATATTGAAGTTCCTCACGATTTTCACCTTATGAATGATGGTCGTCATATGTATGTCAACGGTTCTGCAGGTTCAGAACTGTATAAAATTAAATATGCCACACTGGCTGAATTCCTGTGGAACACTAATTCATACAATCCTGAACTGGCATTATGGAAAGTACTTGTAAAGTGGTATGGAGAAGAAAATGCAGCACTACTTATCGATATCAATAATTCTTACTTTAAGATTTTGAGATATATTTTAATGTCAGAGATTAAAGAAGAGGATCCGGGGAAACACGATCGTTCAGCAGAAAAAGAAATTGAAGAGTTTAATACACTAATGCTGGAACTAAAAAAAGACAATCGATGTACTAAGCTGGCTGAAGAGATTGAAAACATGGAGCTGAAGCTTGAAGAAAGACTTAGTGCGTTACAAAACGAGGAAGATGAGTCAGATCAGGATGGAAATCGTCAAATTTAATCTGTATGTTAGGAACCAATAGCATTGGATTAACTTTAAGCGGAGGCGCTGCCCGTGGTTTTGCACATCTTGGCCTGCTAAAAGCCATGGAGGAACTAAACATTAAACCTGATATAATATCGGGTTGCAGTGCAGGTTCTATTGCTGCTGCGTTTTATGCCGATGGGTTCAGTCCCGAAGAAATTCTTGAAATTCTTAGTTCCTACAAACTGAAGAAGTACTTTCGTTTCGGGCTTCCACGAAAAGGTTTAATGAAATCGACCGGATTATACCGAATCATTAAAAGTAACCTTCGAACCAAGAATATCGAGGATCTGAAAATCCCATTATGGATTGGTATTACAAATATGAACCTCGGAATTCCGGAATATATTAATGAAGGTGATTTGGCAAAATTCATTCTGGCTTCAGCCTCCATTCCGGTAGTTTTCAGGCCTATTGTGATAAAAGGAATAATGTATGTTGACGGAGGAGTTATGGATAATCTGCCTCTGAAACCGCTTCAGGGGAAAGCCGACATTATCATTGCATCAAATGTCAGCCCTATTGTTGAATGTAACACTCCCCAATCGTTGAAACGGGTTGCAGAAAGGACTTTTCTTTTGGCTTTACATTCTAAGATTATCAACCAGACCGCCATGTATAATCTGCTCCTGGAACCACCAAAAATGGCAAATTACGGCTTTTTGGAACTTAAGAAAGCCCGAGAGATGTTTGAAATAGGATATGAATTTGCAATCGAGGAATTGAAGAAATTTATTAATTCTAAATCTTCAGATTAGTAAACTCTTCGGTGACCTTAAAATCGAATTCAGGATACCAGAATACAGGTTTCATAGTTTCAGTTTCACCCATCGAATACCCCCATAATGAATCATAGTCGCTGAGGTCTTCACCCAAATCCCTGTATTGCTCAAGTAATGAAGTAATAGGTTTTGATTCCACAATAATCATTTTTCCCATCTTATCAATTATGGGACTGTGCGTTCTGGTATAATCGTGATCATACTCGAGGATACGACGGCCTGCACGTGTTATACCAATTGTTCTGAAACGGAGGCTTTTTCCTACAGCAGGAATATTCAGCATATTGCGGTCAGTAGCCAGAAATGGGAGGTCACCTTCCTCCAGGATTTCTTCAATATGCTCAACCATTTGTTCAGGTTCTCTCGATAAATCCCTTAGCTTATCGTGCAAATCACTGGGAACTTTACCATAGTCTTTTTCCTCCATTTGTTCCTGAACAGCACGGGCACTTGTGGCAAAATTGTGGTAGTTTTCCATATAACCTTTCACTGTAAAAGTGTAATAAGTTATGATTCCGGCCTTATTCAGCACACGACGGAGTTTTGAGGTATGTCCCCTGCGGGAGGCAGAAACAGTAAACACCAATTGATTGGTCACCATCCAACCTGCAGAAAGTAATTTTCTCACTGCTTTCTCACTG
>PKSX01000191.1 GCA_002869435.1 Marinilabiliales bacterium
AACACATGCAAGAATTAAATACTGCGAAAAACCGGAGAACAACTCTGCCCAAACGAAGGACAGATCTCCGAAAATGTACTGAAAACCATCTTTCCCTTTAAATACAAACCATGTAAGTATAGCTATTGCCAAGACTGAAACAATCTGAAAGATGCGCATTCTGAGTTTTTTATACTTTGGCGATAGCATAAAACAAAAGTACTAAAAACTGAGGTACAATAATCTTTCTTATATTTGAGCATGAAGAAAAAGATGCGCATTCTGGGCATTGATCCGGGATCAAATTTCATGGGATACGCTATTGTAATCAGCGATGGTCAAAGCCATGAAGTGATAGATTTGGGTGTTGGTTCATTTCAGAAACTTGATTCGCATCTTGAAAAGATAAAGGGTATTACCAAATTTGCCGACAAACTCATTGAAGAATTCAAACCTGATGTGCTAGCCATAGAAGAGCCATTTTACGGTAAAAACGTTCAGTCTATGCTTAAACTGGGTCGCGCCCAGGGTGCAGTAATTGCCTGTGCATTACGGTTGGATATTCCGGTTTTTGAATATACGCCACGGCGTGTTAAACAGTCTGTTACCGGAAAAGGAGGAGCCAGTAAAGAGCAGGTAGCAGCCATGGTTTCAGCCATTACAGGAATTCCAAATGACGGAAAGTCATTTGATGCCACCGATGCTGTGGCCATTGCACTTTGCCATGTTTTGAGCAAGGATTCTGATTCTTCTGCTCCAAAGAAAAAATCAAAACCTAAAGGAAATTGGGATCAGTTTCTGAAAGATAATCCTGATCGGGTTGATAATTAGAAATCATTCACATCCAGCGGCACCATGGAGCAATACCATTTCAGCGTTCTCTCACCAATTCCGGGCGCATCTATATGTATGATATACATTCCGCCGGTGATTAGTTTTCCGGCTGTATTTCGCATATCCCATTCCATATAGGTGGGGTTTGAGCCATTCTTTTCCAGCTGTCTGATGAGTTTACCGTTTAAAGAGTAAATACTCACTGTGCAAACATCAGGAAAATTGGTTATTTTAATTATTCTGCCCGACTCACCCTCCACATATCCGTTATAATCGTAATACGGGTTGGGTACAATATTGATGATATCAAGTGCCGATTTTCAATAAAAAAGCCGATATTTCAACTGAAAATACCGGCTCTATAATATTGATCTCATATCACTATAAATATGATCTGATCTTTTCAGTTATTTCGTCCAGTTCTTCAGGATTCAACATTAATTTAGGCTTTGAAAAGTCGATATCAAATAATCCATTTATTGGAACCAGGTGCACATGTGCATGCGGGACTTCAAGCCCGATAACAGCAATGCCAATTCTTTCCGCATCTGAGTATTTGTCGATAGCTTTGGCCACTTTTTGAGCGAAAGCAAATAAACCCGGAAGTATATCCTGAGGTAAATCGAAAATATAATCGATTTCCATCTTCGGGACCACCAATGTGTGGCCTTTTGACAAAGGGTTAATGTCGAGAAATGCAATATAATTATCGTCTTCGGCAATAATATGTGCCGGAATTTCTCTGCGTATAATTTTTGAGAATACAGTACTCATCTTACGAAATTTTCACGATTTCAAAAGGAATAACACCAACGGGTGCTTCAACGTCAACTTTATCTCCTACTTCACAACCCAGAAGGCTTTTGCCAATCGGGCTGTCTACACTAATTTTTCCTGATTTCAGATCAGATTCCTGATCAGGCACAAGGGTATACCTCATTTCCTTGTTATTCTTCAGATTTTTAATCGTAACCGTAGACAAGATCCTGATTTTCGAGTTATCAAGTTTTGATTCATCAATGACACGGCTATCTCTGACCAATGCTTGTAATTGCGAAATCTTTAATTCAAGCATTCCCTGTGCATCTTTTGCAGCATCATACTCAGCATTTTCGCTCAAGTCACCTTTTTCACGAGCTTCTGCAATCTGCTGTGAAATTTTTGGACGCTCAACTGAAATTAAATGATCCAGTTCGGCTTTCATTTTAGCCAGTCCTTCTTTAGTTAAATATGTAGGCTTTCCCATAACTCAGTCTTTTGGTATCACCATATTATAAAAGAAGCAAGAAGGCCTGATATTAGGCCCTCTTGCGCATACAAATATACAAAAATTCTCTTACTTACAATGCAATTCTTGCACCAATACAATGTGTTCCCTGGAAAGGATCTGTTGTTCTGTATGAATAATCAATACTAAACATTGAACCTTTTTCCTTATTCATGGGAACCTGAATGGTTACACCGGCGGTTGGACCGGTATAAGCAGTAGTTGAAGTAGCTTTATCAAACATACCCTTTTCATAGTTGAATCCACCGCGCAACATGAAATAATTTTTAAAATTATATTCCAAACCTGCAGCATAGATGTCTTTATAGAAAGAGTTTGAAGTAAAACTACCGGCAAGTGTCAGTGTATGCTGATCATTGATCAGAAAATCATATGCAGCACCAATATTCAGCAATGCGGGTAGTTCGTATCTGGCAGAACGCTCCTCAACGGTATGAGAAATGTCTGAGCTAACAGCACTGGCTGTAAACGACAATCCATCCCCTGAGAAACTCATGGGAGGCCCAATGTTTCTCAGCGCAATACCAAAGTGGATATTCTCATTATCACCGGTCAGGTACTGAATACCTGCATCGATTGAAATACCCTGAGCTCTGACATCAGCAATTGCTTCAGAAACAATGCGAATTACAATTCCACCATAGATACTATTTGAGAAAGCTTTTGCATAAGACATTCCGATATTCAGAAAACTGGGTCGGAATGTACCGATGCCACCTTCTGGAAGATCAACGGTAGTAATTTGTATTTCACCAAAACTCATTGACATTACTGACAGACCGATTACTCCGGTTTCCCCAACCTTTTGAGTAAGTCCAAAGGCATTGATATTAACATCTGAACCTTTAAGCCACTCGGTACGGGCAAACATAATTTCGGTGCTTTTTGTAAATGCAGTTCCTGCAACATTGAGGAACATACCTTCAAGACCTTTAACAGTAGATGTATTGGACATACCCCATCCCGAACTTCTCGGGAAAGGCATGATTAGCAATTCACCTGCACCTGCCTGACCTGCACGATCCTCATTTCCTGCGAATGCATTCTGTGAAGGCATTACAAGCAGTACCAGTAAAAGGACTGAAACAACTTTGAATATTTTCTTTTGTATTTTCATTTTCAACAGTTTTTTCGATTAGAAATTGTTAAGGTCGACAGGTCTCAGAGAACCAAACCACTTGATGGTACGTTCACCGATTCCGGGTGCATTAACATGAATTAAATAAAGCCCACCTGCGATTGGAATACCGGCATGGTTTTTCAAATCCCAGTCAAGATATGTGGTAGTAGGATCATCTTTTGTAAATTGACGAATCATAACACCATCAATTGAATAAATACTTATTGTACACTCATCTGGTAGATTGGTGAACTTAACTCTGTTGTCAAGCTGATTCTCTTCATACTGATTGAACGCATAATAAGGATTCGGAACCACATTAATCAAATCAAGGGCAGATTGTGCAGTTTCGAGATTATCTGTTTCAGTAAATAGATCAGAAGTAGAGAATGTATACATTGGATAATTCTGGTTCAAAGGAGTACTGGAACCATATGTACTATAATTCTTTTTGTAAGGACGAATTACACGCAAGCGAATGTGTGCTTCATTATCAAGCCAATTTTCATTATTGGCAAGCATTGGTATAGAAACCCACATTACATGCTTAAATACATTACGCATATTCACCTGTCCGCCGGCTTCAATCATATCATGCAACCAGGCTCCTTCATCATAAGCAGGACAATCATTAGATCCGTCACCATTATGAGCGAAAACATAAACAAAGTGTTTACCGCCAAAAAGTGTTTGATTTAAAGCGTCGTAATTGGATGTTGGATTTAGAATCATATCGCGACCGTTTTCTCCAACCAACCAGCTATCTTCAGCAAAAGCAATATTCAGACGCTCACCGGTTTCAGTATTCACCGCATATCCCGGGAACCAACCCATACCGGTTGCATATCCGTCATATGTAGCTTCAGCAGTACCTGTATTTCCATCTTTATCAACTGAAGCTCCGGCTCTCAGAGAACCTTTAGTAACACCACCTTCCGTTAATAAATAATCGTCGCAAGCTTCAAGAACAGGACAACGAGTCCATTTACTCTTATCAGGAGTATATACAATATCGACACTTGCGGTGTTTTTAATAGAATTAAGAGCCATGAAGTTGGATACAATTGTAGGAACAGGATTATGTTCAGCCGCTGAAACCAAACGATAAGGTGCCCATGTGCCACCAAGGACTTTTTCGTAATATTGTCCCGGATCAATACCCAAGTAATCACCAAAACCGGTTCCCTCATCTTCAGTAGATCCTGATCTGATCCAGTTATAAGCAGTGGTTCCATCAATATCCGGAACACCTGCCAGCCATCTGTTTGAACTGTCCGCATACTCAATGGTAGCTTCAAGGAAGCCATTGGTTTCATGCACAGTCTCACCGGGTGACAGTGATTGTTTAATTGTGATTGAAATACCGAGATCGAGGAAAATCTGCTGATTAAGGCCACTGATATCTCTATCAGATGTATAAGAACCAATAAGGTTCATTGATGCATCATACACTTCAAGACTCCAATTGGCAGTATCAAGACTGGCATCAAGAGTATCAAAACGCAATACGTAATTTGCATTCACAACATTAAGCGGGTCAATAACCTCAACTTTAATGGGACCATATCCGTTATCATATGTTGGAGTGAGAAGAATAGTATTTTCAACAATATCTTCAAGGCTGGCAGAAGTAAGGTCAATTACGTTTCCACCATTACCTTGTCCTTCAACTCTTGTAATTTTTGGACCATCTCCATACTCAGCATTGGTAACGGTACCACCATTTTCAACACTTGGAATATGGGGAATACCGGTATATACTTCAATATTCTTACGACCTGCAAGATAAGGCATCTGCTGTCCGTATAGACTTGCTTCACCTGGAATCTGATAATCGGGATTCTGCGAGTATTTTTCGTACTCATTAAATGCATATGCAACGACCAGGAAGTGATATTTCTTATTGTTTATCAATCGCTTATCTCCAGAGGCAAACTGATCTTCAATAATGCGGAAGCTATGCACAATTCCTGCATTCTCACCATCAACTTCCTCTACAGGAATTACAGCTCCTAGATCTTCAGAGTATTCGTAATTAATGATACGACTGATATCATTCTCGATATCGCACTGTGCAACCAAGCGTGCAAGGTCTGCATCATGTAGATCTGCACCTGTTACAGTAGCATCTTTCAATTGATATATCTGATAACCTTCGAAACGATATACAGAATCGTAACGTGCTGATCCTGTAAGTGAATCAGGAGATACAATTGAAGGATCAATTTCTTCGTAAAGCTCATTTACGTTATTTCCGGCGATGTTGCTCAAATAAATAATAAGCTCTTTATCCAGTTCCTGAATAGTCATATCTGGCGCATCTGGCCCATCAACTACGTCAAAGCAGTTGTCAAACAGGCGCTGACACTTATCATCCACTTTTCTAAGCAATTCAACTGACGCAAAAGGTCCGCCGGTTGTGGCACGAGCCCATGGCAATCCAACAGTAATGTAGTTAAGCGCACCGGGTTGCAGAGTAAAAGGACCGGCTGACTGCATGAAACGACGGTCATAAGGCTGGTTACCGGCAGTTTCTTCAGTCCATTTACGAACACCATTGGGTGGTATACCACCGGTACCCCAGTCGCAAGGATCAGTTTCGTCAGGGAACATGAAGTCACACTCGGGACCATAAGCACCAGAAGAATAGTGAGCATTACCGCCATAGAGCATTCTTGTGTTATCTTTCCAGTATCCACGAAGGAAGTTATAATATTCAACAGCCAGATCAGGGTCTGTCATGTACCATGGCACAGTACCTGAGTTGTTGTGATATACGAAACGGCGCATACCAAAACGTTCATCATCAACGATATCGTTTCCGAAGTTAACACCATTAATCGCTTCATTACAGTTTTCAGTAACTACAGCACCTGAATCATCGGTATATTTTAGAAAAGCTGGGTTGTCGATACCATCAGGATCCATATAAGGTCCCTGGAAGAAGTCGATACCTACTGCAGGTGGCTGATCACCATAACCAATAGCTCCGTTTCCATCCTCATCAAAAGCATCACCATTATATGCATAGCCAAGACCACGCAAAACATCACAACCAACATAATCATCGTGAGAATAACCCAGATCAGGGTCAGTCCACAGCGACATGTAAGTTTCCTGTAATGTATAGGTTGAGCGGTTAATGATTTCAAATGAATAGAAAGTCATGTTATTGATCTCATCATTGGTTGAAAAGGCAAATGCCTGAGCACGGATTTCGAGACCAATACCCTTACCACTGGATTCTGTATGCACATTACCTTTATCATTGAAAACCCACCAAATGGTTTGGTCTCCTTTAAGAACCTGGTCGGCAAGAATACCACCAACTACCAGTCCCTGCTCGGTTTCCAGTGTTGGAAGATCGGCATGACAAAGTTCATTACTAATATCGTAATATGGATAATCACCAGCGTCGGGATCATAAAAACCATCACCATTGTTATCGTAGAATGGTGCCAGATAATATGACTGTAATAATGTATAAGGATCTCCATGTGCAGGATAATCATAAAAATACTGAGGAACAGTATAATCAGGATACTCGCTTGGATTATTCCAGTGAGCAATAAACTCATCTACATCTTTACGATAAATTACATTCATTTTGTCATAACTCACACACTGATCAGCTGAAATAGTTGCTGTTCCATCTGTTGTAAGCGGACCGGGGAAATAATCATTTCCAATCTGGCGATATCTGTGGGCAGCAAGTTTAAGCTGTCCGTTAACGTCAGTACCACCAATCCAAAGTGCTCCGGCAAACATAGATGTTGAGCCTGAGCCATAAGGAATTTCATACTGAGCATCAACGAAATCCCACCACATATCACCACCACTGTTGATACGGGTGCGAACATTATTAATGTTCAATTCAGTGCTGGCAGCACCAGGCAAACATCCTTCTGCCACACTTTTCAAACGGGGTTCTTTATCTTCCTGTGATCGAAGATTTGATGTTGGGACCTCTCTTCCAAACAAAGCTGTGGAAGCAAACATGAAGATTCCAAATATCAAAAACGAATAGGCAATATATTTTCTCATAATGACTTATTTTCTGTTTTTAGAAACCAAAAGCAACTCCAAATCTGATGCGACGTGGTAAGCTGTAATTATAAGGACTATCAACTCTGTAAGAATAAAGCAGCCTGAATGTCTCAGGATTAACCTGAGCATTTATACCTGCCTGATATTCAGAAGCAGCCAGATAACCATCATCATCCGGGTTACCGGTTGAACGATAAACGCCCAGAATGTTTTTACTGTTCAGAACATTCAGAACCTCAAGATAAATATTCATATAAGCTTCTTTCTTACCAAATTTGATTTTAATATCCTTATCAAGACGACTGTCAATTCTGAATGACCATGGCAGACGACTACCATTCATCATACCCTGAAGCTGGTAGTTTCCTCCACCAAGAACGGCTGAAATAATATTACTTGATCTGCTGTAAGGAGTTCCGGATCCACCTGTAAAGGTGAAGTTTACTCCGGTATTCTGAAGCAGAGGAATAGTTTTTACTTTTCCATCATCCTGCTTACGGTTGATAGTCGGACCGTTATATTTTGTACCAGCACCATAACGATAATCAAGTACAAGAGTAAATGCATGGCGACGGTCAAAATCAAGAGGATTAAGGGTTCTGAGGTTTGGCTGACCGGTTCTTACCAGGTTTACACCTGAGGTTGAAGAAGAACCTGTGCCATCAGCAAACTGAAGTGTATATGATGCTTTCATCCACACATTGGCATTTCTTCTAAGGTCATAAGAAATGGTCATACCTTTTACGGTACCAAAGTCGATATTATTGTATGAATAATAATCAACTGGATATGCTCCTATGTAGCGGTAAGACTGAACAAGATCACGCATTTCGCGATAATAAGCAGAGAATTTAAGTGCAGACCTGATGCTTATCAGCTGCTGGAATCCAAGCTCATAATCAACAGTTTTCTCTGGTTTCAATGCCGGATTACTGATGAAATCATTGGTACGTGACTGAATGAAATAATAATCAGTTGGGTCAAGTCTCAGACCTGTAGTAGGACGCTTTGAAGTTACATCGTAGTGAGCAAAGAACAAAGCTTCATCAGAAATCGGGAATGAGAATGAGATACGAGGCATATAAGTTACCTGCGGCTCATAATCTTTAAATGCAGCAGAAGTCGGTTTGGTTAAACTAGGCTGTTGCAAATAAGGAGCAATACCGCTTGAAGTTTCTATTAATGTAGGATCGGTAATTTCAATACCCTGAGCATTGTACCAGGTATCACCATCACGATAACCCATAACAGAAGTTGGTGAGTTAATATTATCTACATAAACCACATAATCATCACCCATATTGGAAGGATGCTCACCAAGGTTAGCAACTTCGCTAACTGTTTTTGCTTCGTAGAATAAATACTTATCTTTCAGAACCATTTGGTTAGCATCAAAGCGGTCAACACGAACACCAATATTGAAAATCAAATCTTTAAACGCAAATTTGTCCTGAATATATCCGGCCATATATATAGGCTCGAATGAAGGGATTAGACGAGTATAGTTATTATATTCATCTTTCGCTGTAAAGAAATCATCAAAACTTGGTCTTGAGTCAAGTTTATTACCCATATGGTCATAACCATAATATGTAACATATGAATAACCTTCATTCAGTAATTCATCGGCTGAGAACCAGCTAATGTCATAAGTTACGGGCTCATATGAATCAATATCAATCCAGTCGGTTCCGTCTGGATCCAGACCAAGAGCCAACCTGAGATTATAATCGAAGAAAGGCTGATTACCGTTCACTCCATTATACTCACCGGGAGATGCATTCAGACGCTCATACTCAACAGTATCCTGAAATACTCCGTAGTCATCATAAATGTAAATTGGATTATCATAATCGAGCTCTTCAATATGATAGTTGGTTAACTGGCGCATTCTTGTCCAGAGGCCAACAGGAGCATAGCCAATAGATGACTGATCTCTTTGCTCATACTGCAAACCAAACTGAAATGCATGGTTTCCAATATCGGCAGAAGCCATAGCATTTATACCAATCTGAGATTCATCGTATTTAGAATAGCCACTGTAAATAGTTCCGGGTGCACTCCAAAGGCCATACACATTATCTGGCTGCTGACCATTGAGCAGTGCTCCAAGATTCTGAATAATAGTGAAGTTGGTATAATAACCACTATTGAGCGGATACAAGGAATAATACTGTGAGGTATAGTTTGCAGTAACCGGATTAAAATCGGCCGGTTCAAAAGTAACAAGTGTATCGTAGAAGTTATTCAGCACATATACATCGTACAATCCATACTCAGGAAGATCGGTATATTCGTACCCTTTAATTTTATAGGTAGTGTATTTACACCAGTAACCATAATCAAAAAGGTTATCCTGATGAGTAGGATCCTGTACTGTTTGTGTTACTTTACTATAATCTGCCTGCAGACTGTAAAACACATTTTTAATAATGCTTTTACTTGCAGTGTCTGCATTAAAACGCTGTGTAAAGCGTCCGTATACACGCCAGGTATTGGTTATAGACTGTGGATAGTTATTCCAGTTAAACATGGAAGAGGCGTGCTGGTACACAATACTATTATTATAGTTGAGTGATCCACCAAAGGTAAGGTTAGTAGTATTTGTGGTTCTAACATCAATTTTAACAGAAAGATTTACACTTCTGGCAGGAGCTTCAATTTTCGCCTTTATGTTTTCAAGGTTTTCGTCTTCCATAAACTGCAGGTTCTGGAAAGTACCGTAACCAAGACCGGTAGGACGAAGCGGATTTTCCTCAATATATGCAATGTAATCGTCGGTCGCTTTATATAAGCCTCCTTGGAAAGGGCGAGTATCTTTTTGATAAGACAATTCACCTGCCAGGAAGAAACCAAGCAAAGAAGTTGATCTGGTACTGTCTCTTCCGCGAATCAGTGGTCCCATAATATTGAACCCGAGAAGATTGTAGCCATAAGCATCGAGGTATTGTGAAGTAACAAGTTCAACACCTGCTCCGAATTCACGACTGGCGCCTTTTGTAGTAATATTTACAACACCACCGGTAGCATCACCGTAAGAAGCTGGCAACCACCCTGTAATTACAGTTACCTGTTCGAGAGCCGCTTTTGGCAATGATGAAGATCCACGTACACGTACACCATCGATGTACATAACTGTACCATCTGTTCTACCTCCACGGATAGAACCCATTTCACCATCAGCTGAAAAAACACCACCCACCGTTGTGGCTACTGAGGTAGCATCACGGCCCGGCATTTTTTCAATTTCTTCCGAGGTCATGGTTCCACCAGATGAACCACCATCTTTTTCAATCAACGGTACTTTGTAATCAACAACTTCAAAAGTTGTTAGTGTTACAGCAGTAGATTCCATGTCGATATCAAGGAATGTAATTTTATCTGCATTGACAATAACACCGGTAATCATTAACGGTTTGTAACCTACATATGTAGCTTTTACATCGTAGGTTCCGGGAGGAATTGGTTTAATGGTGTAATTTCCATCAAAGTCGGTTGTAGTTCCACCGAATTGTTTCCCGCCTGATTCAATCACAATGTTAGCAAAAGGGATTGGCTCTTTGGTTTCTTTATCCACGAGTTTCCCCTTCAAAGTTCCTTGTGCAAACGCTGATACGCTCACAAACAAGATCAATCCTAAGACAGAGAGTAGTTTTTGAAACATATTGGTTGGTTTATGTAAATAATTCTTTCTCTATTTGAGCCGGTAAAGTTATAAAGATTTCATTTTTTCTTTAAAAAAAATTCACTTTATGCTTAATTTAATTACCCGCTAGAAGTACTTTGGTTTAATAATTTCTGAATAGATGACCGCTTTTCGTAGATCAAAATCAGAAATATCCGGATGAATAAAATTTCCGCCTTCGTCAATATTTTCTACCATGAGACCTGCATCTGATTCACCCATGGCGATAAGTTCTTCAAAAGAGAGTTTTTCGGCACGATTAAGATCGTAATTCGAGTCAACTTGAGACTCATAATGATCCTCAAGGGTCTCATACTCAACAGACTCATATTCATTTTCATCATGTACCGGAGCTTCTTCAAAGGAATCACGGCCTTCTTCGTGGGTAACTTCAACACCAAGCAATTTTTCAAGCATTTTTTCAACTTCTTCGCTGTTGCTTGCCTGCTGTTGCTGGTATTTGGGTTGGGTTTGAGTAGTTGGCTGGTTCACCCGGCGTTTGGCTGCCTGCATTTCGGCGGCTTTCCTTTTCTTGGCATTAGCCTTGATTATTGCCGGAACGATCCAGATAATGAGAAGGACGATTAACCATATAAATTGCTCCATATTCTCTCAGTTTACATTCTTATTAACGAGCGCTTAAAATTATAACAATTTTTCGCACTGTGGCAGAAAAATCAGTTTAAGGCAGTGTTAAAAAAGTTTTCGGCAAGCTATAAATGATTTAACATTTGAATAACTGACTCCTTTTTCCTGCGGCTTACGGGTATTTCACTTCCGTCTTTCATAATGATGTAGCCCCCATCATTCCTCACAAAAGTCTTAATATTATTTATATTAATCAGATGCGATTTATGCGGACGGATAAAATCTTTACCCTTCAATTGCTCTTCAATTTCTTTCAAAGTTTTTGAAACAATTATTTTTTTTCCGTCGGCCAAATGAAAATTGGTATAGCAATCATCGCTCTGACAACGAATAATATCTTCTGTATTGATAACATGCATACCTTCAAACGTATGAAGGACAATTTTTTGCGGTTCCTTATTTTTATTGGAAAGATTTTCCAGCAGAACCTGTACATTGGTATTTGAATTTCCAACCTGCCCAAGTTCCTGATGTTTTTTGACAGCAGCTTTAAGGTCTTCCGGAATAATCGGTTTAAGCAAATAATCAATAGCACTGTATTTAAACGCTTTAATGGCATACTGATCAAATGCCGTGATAAAAATGACATTAAAATCAACATCCTGAATCTGTTCCAAAAGACGAAATCCGCTTCCATCAGGCATTTGAATATCCAGGAAGACCAGATCAGGAGTAAATGCACTTATTGCCTCTAGCCCGGATGCAACACTATCAGCTTCAGCAACAACCATTACCTCTTTTTCATACCGGTCAAGCAACCCTTTCAGAGTATCTCTCGACGCTTTTTCATCATCAACTATAACTGCTCGTACCATAGTCAAAATTTTTTCAAACTTACAAAAATATATCATTTGATTTTAGAACTCAACCACCGGAATTTTCAACCGCACTCTGGTGCCACTTGCATTTCCATTTGAGTCATATAAATCAATTATCTCAACCGAAATTTTCTCTTTATTTCTCCGATTCAAAATTTCAAGTCTTTCTTTGGTAATCATTATTCCCTGCGACTTCTGACTTAATCCTCCTTCTTCCTTAATCTGCTGAGCCTTTTTACGCCCAACACCATTATCCTCCACAATACATAAAACCTGATCTTCTTTTTCCCATATCTTTATACTTAACATTCCCTTTTCCTCTTTTTTATTCATAAGCCCGTGAAGAATGGCGTTTTCAACATATGGCTGAATGATCATAGGAGGGATACCGGTAAACTCCTCATCAATTGATGGCTCAACAAACAATTCATATTTAAACTGTTCACTGAAACGTAACTGCTCCAGTTCTAAATAATGCCTAAGCAACGCAAGCTCATCTTCAAGCGCGATATAAGTTTCGCGACTTGAAGCCAGTATTAAACGCATTAATTTTGAGAATTTAGCCAGATAACCAATGGCCTTATCCGTATCGTTTTGTATAATGAAGCTTTGAATAGAGTTCAGCGAATTGAAGATAAAATGCGGATTCATTTGCAATCTTAAAGCTTTCTGCTCCAGTTCAAACATGTTTTTCTCAATCGAGAGCATTTTACCCTCAACCTCATTCTGCTTTCGCACTTTATTAATTCTTGACCTGATAAAGAAATAGGTACTGAGCACAATAAGAAAAATGACCAGAATTCTAAACATCCATGTTTGCGTAAATGGAGGTTTTACAATAATCAGAAGGGAAACACCTTCTTCATTCCAAACTCCGTCACCATTGGATGCACGAACCTGAAAATAATACTCTCCGGGCTTAACATCTGTGTATTCCGCCGTTCTGTTTGTAGAATTTACAAAGACCCAGTCCTTATCATAGTTTTTAAGGCGGTAGGCGTATTTATTCTTTGCCGGATTTGAAAAATCTAGTGCTGAAAAACTAATGGAGAAAAAATTCCGGTCATATGATAGGACTACGGTATCACCATCAGCAAGGTAATACTCATAAGGTTTGCCTAAAATTTCAAACTCTGTAAAAACAATATCCGGCACACGGGTATTCTGAACAATCTTTTCAGGCTCAAAAATATTGAAGCCGTTCATCCCACCAACCAGAATACGTCCATCCGACATTTTATAGGCTGCGCCAAGGTTAAACTCATGGCTTTGCACTCCATCACTGATATCATAGTTCACTACCTGATAGTCATCCTTATGAAAACGCATAAGACCTTTATTTGAAGTGAGCCATAGAAAGCCCTTACTGTCTTCAATAATATCGTATATCACATTATCGGCAAGCCCATCCTCAATTCCAAATCGTTTAAATTTCCCGGAACGCCTGTCATAACGGTTTAGTCCTCCACCTAATGTGCCAAACCATAAAATACCATCTGTATCCTCATATATAGAAAAAACACGGTCATCAGAAAGGGAATTCTCATCTCCGGGGGTATTTCTGAATACATAAAAGGAGTTCGTTGCCGGATCATACCTGTTTAAGCCGCTATATGTACCAATCCAGATGATGCCAAACCGGTCCTCCAAAATTGCCGGAACCATATTATTGCTGATCGAATTCTCAGACTCGTAACCCGGGCTTATGAAGTTTGTAAACTCATCTGTATCAGGATTGTATTTACTTACACCATTAAAAGTTGCAATCCAGATATTATGCTTTCTGTCTTCAAAAATTCTCCACACTTGCTGACCAACCAACGCATCTTCAGCAACCTCAACATGCCTTTTTACTGTTCCGTTTATATCTGTAATATAAATTCCATCATCTAATGTTCCCACCCAAATCTGATCTCTTGAGTCAAGAAACATTGCCCGAACTTTTTCAGTAAGAAATGTCTGCTCAGAAAAATGCTCCAATGCACCACTGGATGGATTGAACTGAACCAGTCCTCCATTAGTTCCAATAATTATCCTGTCCCGGTCAACCTCAATAAATGACCAAACAAGATTGTGATTCCTGTCAAAGGCCTGACCCCTGATTCGATAATGGTCGAATTTATATGAGTATGGGGAAAACTTGTTCAAGCCATGCCAGGTTCCCACCCAGATATTATTATTTTGAGTGGATAAAAAAGAAAGAATAGAGTTATTACTTAGTCCATATCGGTTTTCATACCGCCCGTATACCAATTCAAAAGATCTGCTTTTCAGATTATATATATACACGCCCCCTTCGAAAGTTCCGATCCAGATATTCCCTTTCTTGTCCGCCATAAGTGCAGTTATTGCATTTCCAACAGGCGAGTTTTCAATGTCTTCGAAATAATTCCAGCTTTCAGTATTTTTATTGAAAACAGCAAAACCATATCGGCTGCCTACAAACAATGTATCCTCATTATAAGGCAGTATGCGGTATATATACTCACAAATCATATCCGGACAAACCATAGAGGAATACACTTTGATTTTTCCGTTTTCCAGATTCATTGCTGACAGGCCCTTGTTGGTAGCAATCCATAAAATATTTCCATCAATGTATAAATCATTGATCAGGTTTGATGGTATTGTTGCTTTATTGTATGGATTATGATAATAAGAAACAAAGTGCTCCGAACCTGGATTATATACACATAAACCTCGGCTTGTCCCAATCCAGATTCTGCCTTTCTTATCTGAAACCAGACATGAAATACTGTCTGAGGGCAAGCTGTTTTCATTTACAAAGCTGTAGAAATAACTTTTAAAAGTCCGGTTATGGTAGTCATATTTATTAAGTCCTTTATCTGTTGCAATCCAGATATTTCCATTAATATCTTCAACAAGGTCATTAACGCTTTGGTTACTCAGTCCTTTTTCAGGATGAACCGGATCCTGTCTGAAAATCTTAAACGAATACCCGTCAAACCTGTTCAAACCATCCCATGTACCAATCCAGATAAAACCACGGGAGTCCTGCATTAGGCAATTTATGGTGTTTTGCGACAGCGCATGCTCCAGTTTGGAGTACTCTGAATAATACGTGTCGAACTTCAGGGATCCGTTTGATTGTCCGGACATCGGAAGAACAGATGCCATAATCAGAATGAGCCATATAAACTTATATGCTTTCATAAACCCGCGATACGTTTTGCAGACATTCTCATATACACTGACAAACTTAATCAAAATTTAAATATCTGAATCAGTGCGGTGGGAATTGAATGCTATTCGGATTAAAATTAAAATTCTATACAATGAGATACAAGAATGAGTCAGTTAACGGTAGAATTTGCAGGGTTTTCGGTTTTCAATAACCATAAAGAGCTATATATTCTTAATTCCAATTTCAGCTGCATATCTTTTCACCTCATTCATGGTTTGGGAATCACCCTTCAGCAAAACTTTTGCTTTAATAATTATCTGCTCACATTTCGACTTCCATGTGGGAACCAACTCATTATGTGGTAAATTCTCGTCGCTGTTCTTTGTGAGGAAGTTACCCTTTTGTTTAGCTAAAGGAATAGCCATTGACAGAAACTCTATAATATCCTTTCTGTTTGAAGGTATTGGGAAATTGCGAATGATAGTCATTTTCTTTTGCAGAGTTTTGTCCTGACCCAGTGCTTTGGCGAACATTCCTCCAATTGCCTTCCCAATTGAAGGGTCTCCTTTATTCTCCCCCTCTGCTTCATTAAGTAACCGGAATAACTCCTGAATAGATTCACTTGCCTCTTTCTCATCACCTCCCATATCGTATTGGCAATATGGGCAGGTCATTGTATATGACTTAACATGAGCGCCACAAGACGGACATTTGTTATCCTCTGCTTCACCCTTCTTCGGTTCATCATCACCTTTTTCTTCCTCCATTTCTTTCTTTCTCTCATAAAGACGCGCATCAAGAACCATATTTAGCTCATCGGGGTCAATATTATGTGAGGCTGCCTTTTTATGCAGTACCGTTCTTTCACTTTCGGTGATTATGCCATCTGCCAATGCTAGCTGAATCAATTTTTCCAAATCTTCAGGATACATATTTATTATGTTTTGATGTGTGGTCAAATATAATACAAAAACAAATTATTCTCTAATTGAATAGAAAAATGATGTGAGAATAAAGCCTAAGGGAAATAAAAAGAGTGTTTCGCTCTCGAATCAGAGTGAGTGTGAGTGCGAGTGTGAATAAAAAAGAGCGAGAATGATCGCTCTCGCTCTTTTTGAAGCTCCCCCTCTAGGATTTGAACCTAGGACCCCATGATTAACAGTCATGTGCTCTAACCAGCTGAGCTAAGGAGGAGTATATCCGTTTTGGGTGTGCAAATGTACAAATAAAATTTAATTTTCCAAGAAAATTTTAATTTTCGAATAAAAAATTCAATGATGAAAAAAAATTATGTTCATTTGCAGAATAATTCAAAGAAAAATCCCATGAATAAGCCGGTCCTCTTCATGGTAATCCTCGTTGCCTGCGCCGGCAGTGTAAATGGACAATCCAGGATCCTGAACAAAAGGATAAAGATCGAAATCCGGGAGGGGAGCATCGGTAGCCTGCTGGATGAGATCAGCAGGAATGGAGGGTTTGATTTCAGCCACAACCAAGATATTCCGGTGAATAAAAAGGTCAGATTGCGTTACAGGCGTCAGACTGTACATCAGTTCCTGGACGAGATTTTTGAAGGAGAGGTTTTCTACATCGAATACGGAAATAAGGTTCTTATGAAGAAGAAGCCTGATGTACCCGAAGTATATACTGTCTTAGGGAAGGTGATTGATTCAGGGACAGGGGAACCGGTCCCCGGTGCAACAGTAATTATTCCGGGAAGTGACCCTTTGGAAGG
>PKSX01000158.1 GCA_002869435.1 Marinilabiliales bacterium
AATCTTTTATCAGGTAGAGCACAAAGGAAAAATTGTAGAAAGCAAATGGATTGAAATCAACGACGGACAAAGAATCATTGAGTTTCCTGTTGAAGAAAAGCATCGTGGAAATTTCAATATATATTTTGCATCTGTAAAAGACAACCGTGCATATTTGAAAGAATTCACTATTTATGTTCCCTATACCAATAAGGAACTTGAACTGGAATTTGAAACATTCAGAGACAAACTGGAACCCGGTGAAGAAGAAACCTGGAAGATAAAAATCACCAACCACATGGGTGAGAAAGAAGCCGCCGAGCTTTTGGCCGGCATGTACGATGCCTCTCTCGATGCCTTCAGTTCACATTACTGGTATATGAGTCTGCTTAAATACTATTATGGATATCGCAATTGGTACGATCATAATAATCTTACAACGACGAGTTCCAACCAATATCAGGATTGCTATCACAGCAAATATTATCTGAAACGTATTAGTATCCCTAAACTCGACTGGCATAATTATCCATTTTACAGTTACAATTATGGATGGATGGATGGTAACGGTTATTATATCGATGACATAGTTCTGGCAGGAGGATCATCTGGATATTACTACAGCACCCGGGGTGGTGGCGGAGACAGATACAAATACTCTGCTTCAAAAACCGAAGGCTGGGATGGAGATGAAGAATCAGGAATAATGATGGAAGCAGACATGATGATGGATTCGCCAGGAGCAGCTGATGGCACAGTTACTACTGCGGCCAATCAACAAATGGCCGGAGAAAAGAATGCTGAGCGTGAAATTAATAATGAAGACTCCCGCAATGGCAGAGATTTTGGCGATATCGAAGCCAGAAGTAATTTTGCTGAAACCGCATTCTTCTTCCCGCAATTGCATACCAACGAAAATGGTGAAATTATTATCGAATTCACCATGCCCGAATCACTTACTGAGTGGAAATTCATGGGACTTGCACATACCAAGGATCTGAAAACCGGAACCATTACCAAAGAATTAAAGACTCAAAAAACACTGATGGTGAATTCATTTGCACCACGTTTCTTCCGCGAAGGCGATAAAATTGTTTTTAGCTCGAAGGTGAGCAACCTGAGCGAAGGAGATCTTGACGGAGAAGCCATACTCGAACTCATCGATCCGTTTACCGGCGAAAGCATTGCCGAGAAATTTGGTCTTTCCGATCCCGTAATCACTTTCAATGTGAAAAAAGGTCAGAGCACTAAACTCTCATGGGAGCTTGAAATTCCCTACAGCGTTGGAGCAGTTACCTATCGCATTAAAGCCAAAGCCGGTGCATTTACCGATGGTGAGGAAATGAGTATTCCAATTCTCAGCAATCGTATGCTGGTAACCGAAGCCATGCCACTTCCTATCCGTGGTAACGAAACCAAAACATGGACCTTCGATAAAATGGTGAACAATACCAGCAGCACGCTTGAGAACTTCCGTTACACTCTCGAATTTACGAGCAACCCGGCATGGTACGCCATTCAGGCTTTACCATACATGATGGAGTATCCTTATGAGTGCAACGAGCAAACTTTCAGCCGCTACTATGCCAATGCTATTGCTTCTCATATTGCCAACAGCAATCCTAAGATTAAAGAGGTATTTGATGCCTGGGCAAACGAAAGTCCTGAAGCATTCTTAAGCAATCTTGAAAAAAACCAGGAACTAAAATCACTGGTTCTTGAAGAAACTCCGTGGGTGCTTGAAGCCAAAGACGAAGGGGAACGCAAAAGACGTGTTGCCCTCTTGTTTGATATTCACCGCATGGCCAAAGAACTGAAGCTGGCTGAGAAAAAGCTCCTCAAAGCACAGTCTCCAAATGGTGGGTTCCCATGGTTTAAAGGCATGCCAGACAGTCGTTACATCACACAGCATATTGTAACCGGATTCGGAAAACTGGATCATCTAGGTGTTCGCGAAATTCGCGAAAACAATAAAGTCTGGAATATGATTTCCAAAGCAGTATACTACCTTGATGCGCGCATTGACGAAGATTATCGCTGGATTAAAAAGCACTATCCAGATTATTTAACCGAACAGCATATTGGTTACTCACAAGTTCAGTACCTCTACGCCCGCAGTTTCTTCCCGGACCTTGCTATCAGCAAAGGCCATCAGGAAGCTTATGATTATTTCTTTAATCAAGCAAAAGAATACTGGACTTCATTCAATATCTATTCAAGAGGTATGATCTCTCTTGCGCTTTTCCGTGCCGATGAAAAAGAAGTGAGCGGTGATATTGTAAAATCACTTCGTGAACGTGCTATTCTGAATGAAGAAATGGGAATGTACTGGCGCGAATTTGTGGGCGGGTACTCATGGTGGGAAGCCCCGATCGAAAGCCAGGCTATGATGATTGAAGTTTTCGATGAAGTAGCCGATGACGGCGAAGCTGTTGAAGAACTCCGCATCTGGTTGCTTAAACAAAAGCAGGTTCAGGATTGGAAAACCACCCGTGCTACTGCTGAAGCATGCTATGCATTACTGATTCGCGGCACCAATATTCTGGCATCCGACAAAATTGTAGAAGTGAAGCTGGGTAACATGGTGGTTGATCCTACTCAAATTGAAGACTGCAAAGTTGAAGCCGGCACCGGATATTTCAAAACCAGCTGGACCGGTGATGATATTAAACCAGAAATGGGCAATGTTACCGTTACCAAATCCGATAGCGGAATTGCCTGGGGTGCGGTGTACTGGCAGTATTTTGAAGATCTGGATAAAATCACTCCTGCCGAAACACCTCTCAGCATTAAGAAGCAGCTTTTCGTTGAGCGCCAGAGCCCAACCGGTCCTCGCATGGAACCTATTGGCGAAGGTGCTGAACTCACCGTTGGTGATAAAGTAAAGGTTCGCATCGAGATTCGTGTTGATCGCGATATGGAATACGTTCACATGAAAGACATGCGCGGATCTTGTATGGAACCTACAAACGTACTTAGTGTAACCAAATATCAGGATGGCCTTTGGTACTTCGAAAACACCCGCGATGCTGCTACAAACTTCTTCTTCGAGCATCTGCCAAAAGGCACTCATGTATTTGAATATACTATGTTCGTTACCCACGAAGGTGACTTCAGCAATGGAATTACCACCATTCAGTGCATGTATGCACCCGAATTTACCAGTCACAGCGAAGGGATACGCGTGAAAGTAGTGGGAAAAACAGAATAGATTATCCTTTTCATACCAATACAACGGACATCTCTTTTTGGGGTGTCCGTTTTTTTATATCGAAATCACCCCATTTTATCGATTTTTACATCCAATTGTACTTTTTGTTAAATTTCTACGTTTATCTTTGACAAAATTTCTGCTATGGTAAAACCGGGTGTGTTTTTTACCTTGCTGTTTGGACTGAGTATTCTTGCCGTTGCACAGACCAATACCAGCGAGGCAGCAAAGAGTAAAGTCTTTATCGATTGTTCATTCTGCGATCAGAATTATATTAGAGATGAAATCACTTTTGTAGATTATGTGCGCGATCGTAAAGAAGCCGATGTGCATATCATTATTATTCGCAATCATAATGGCTCCGGAGGAATGACGTATGAATGTTTATTCTTCGGTCGCAACATGTATGAGGGCAAAGATGACACTCTTGCTTTTGAGGTTCAGTCGGATGCCAGTGATGATGAAGTAAGGCAGCTGTATGTTCAATACATCAAGCTGGGTTTAATTCCTTATGTGTATAAAACCCTGGCCGGCGAAAACATTGAAATCTCTTTTGAAGAAGAAGCCGAGGCTGAAGAGGAAAAAGACAAGTGGAATAACTGGGTATTTACCCTGTCGGGAAATTCCTGGATGAACGGTCAAAAGACCTATAGCAACATAAACATACATAGCGACATATACGTAAGAAAGGTTAAGCCCAACTGGAAAACCTCTTTCTATCTAAGCAGCAGCTATAATGAAGAAGAGTACAATATGGAAGAATACGATTACTATTACACAGCATTTAACCGAAGCTTCTACGGTGAACACGAGTATGTGTATGGCATAAGCCCGCACTGGTCCATTGGGTCTTTTCTTAGTGCCCATTCCTCTACTTATAGCAATATTAATATATCCTCTGCTTTGAAACCGGGAATTGAATACAATATTTTCGATTATGAAAAAGCCACAACCAAGCAAATTCGCATTGTGTACAAAATTGGGCCTGATTTCAATAAATACAACGACACCACCATTTACGATAAAACCGAAGAATGGCTATGGCCTCAATCTCTATCAATTGCAGCAAAATCGGTACAAAAATGGGGCAGCATTAGCGGAAGTATAAACAGTTCGGCATATATGCATGATTTTAGTAAAAACAGTCTGGGCTTTTATCTAAACACAAGTATTCGGCTGATAAAAGGGCTTGAGTTTAATATAAGCGGCAATTACTCCATGGTGCACAACCAAATGAATATACCGAAAGGCGATGTTACACAGGAAGAGCTTCTTCTTCAGCAACGCCAGCTTGAAACACAATATAATTACTGGGCCAGCATCGGAATCAGCTATACTTTTGGCTCCATTTACAATAATATAATAAATCCAAGATTTGGATTCTAATGCATTTCGGCACGAAATTTTCTTATTTTTATGCCTTAAAGCATCAGTTATGAAAAAAATATTACTTACCCTCGGAATTGTATTTGCATTTACTTTTTCTAAAGGACAAGAGGAAGTTCGCTTAACCTTTAGCGGCGTTTCTATACTTAATCCCACATTCACATCATATTCCCTTAACCCATCGATCGATATTGGTGTCGGGGAGCATCTTAATATTCATTATAGCCTTGGCTTTGGTGTTCGTGGCAACAATAAGTTTTACATGCACATGCCCGGCCTTGCACCTGTTGGCATGCTGGCATTTTTAGCAGGGCTTGGAAATGGTGGTGAATTCTGGAGATTTGTAGGTATTGTACTATTCATTCTACCCGAAGGCATTTCATACGATATTCCACTGAATGACAAATGGGAAATGAGCCCGTTTATAAATATCAACTCGGCAGAAACATATGCTTACGGAGTAAATAATAATTTCCGTTATAAGTTCAGTGCCGATGGTGGAATTGCAACACGGTATTATTTCAATGATAAAATATTCGGCCAATTCTATACCTCCGCAAAAATAATCGAATCAAAAGGCTGGGGAGCTTCGGCCGGTCTTGGGATTGGATTAGCCTGGTAATATACAGCAAGAGTTTGAGCAAGAGTGTGGATTTGATTAGCTAATTGGCTGATTGGCGATTAAAGTACAATTTCGCTAATCTGCTAATCACTATGCTAATCAAGATTAACCGGCACACCCACAAAGCCCTTCACATTTTCTTCCACTTTGCAGGCCTCATGAACTGGATCGTGCTCAAAAACAAGTGTATAATCATTGTCAACAGCTTCACGCAAAAAAGCTTCTTTTTCTTTGAGCGCCAACATAGGATCAATGTCAACACTGGCAATCCAAACCGGTGAAATATGCGCTACCGACGGAATAAAATCCGACATATATACAAAGGTCCCTTTTTCGGTTGTGATTTTGGGAAGCATCTGCCCTGCAGTGTGTGCATTTTTTAGTATGAGCCCGAATCCGGGAAACAATTCGCTTTCTTCTTCAATTAAGTTCAGTAAACCTGCATCTTTCAGCGGATCAATATTATCATTGAAAAACGATGCTGCCTCTCTGATATTAGGGTTGGTGGCAGATTCGTACTGTGCCCTGCTCACATGGTGCTTTGCATTCGGGCACACAATGGAATACTGATCCTCTGCTATTCTATCCACTGCGCCACCACAATGATCGTCGTGCAAATGCGTAAAAATCACATCGGTAATATCTTCGGGTTTGTATCCGGCCTTCTCAATTGTAGCTTTTAATCCGGGTCTTTCAAAAATATACTTAAACTGATAATATTTTTCATTGCGTTTGGAACCAAAACCGGTTTCCACCAGCACGAGGCGGTCTTCCGACTCTACCAGCAAACAGCGATTGGTCATTACTATGCAATTCTTATCATCCGGTTCGTAGAATTTCGACCACATGGTTTTGGGAATAACGCCAAATGCTGCGCCACCATCCATTCTCCAGATTTCGGGTAATATTGTGGTAAGTTTCATTGGGTTGCTTTTGGGCAAAAATACGGAATTTTAAGTCTTCTGCTTCTTCTTTTTTGCCGCAGGGAAAAGTACATTATTCAGGATGAGCCTGTAGCCCGGTGAGTTGGGAAAGAGATTCAGGTCTGTAGGCGGGTCATACACAAAATGCTGATAATCTTCGGGGTCGTGGCCACTCAGATAGGTCCATGTACCTTTACCGTATTCGCCATGAATATAGCGGGCTTCACCCAGCGCTTTATTTTCGCCCATAATGAGCACTTCGGGCTTAATACACTCTTTTCGGAAAGCTGTGGTTTGCCCCATAAATCCTTTAATAATCTGGGTATGATTCTGACAAAGCATAGTTGGCACAGGATCCCATTTTGCAGAAAACTCAAACAGGGCAAAGAAATCATCGTTGGGCATTACAGATCTGCGGAAATTGGTGGCATCAATGGTAGATATTTCGTATTCGTAAGGATTAACGCTAATCCTGAAATTGGTAAAGGCAAATGTTTTAGAATAATCGAGTTTATTTTGTGCCTGAGGATCCATGGCATCGCCATCAAACATGGGGCCGCAAATATCAACTCCTTCTGCAGCCAGTGCCACATCGTAACTGTCGGGGGCTGAGCACATGGCAAAAAGGTAGCCACCTCCGGCCACAAAATCACGTATTTTCTTAGCTACTGCAAGTTTCAATTCCGATACTTTACTAAAACCAAGCGCTTTTGCAGATTTTTCAGACTCACGCACATCTTCCATATACCATGCAGTATTCTGATAATTGGCCCAGAATTTTCCGTATTGCCCGGTAAAATCCTCATGATGAAGGTGAAGCCAATCATATTTAGGCAACTGGCCTTTCAATACTTCTTCATCATAAATCTGATCGTACGGAATTTCGGCATAAGTGAGCACAAGTGTTACCGCATCATCCCATGGCTGATTGGTTTTCGGGGCATAAACTGCCACTTTTGGCACCTTGGTCAGCAGCATCACATCCATATTTGAGGCCTGATCAGAAATCTCAGCATGAATGGCTGAAGCCTGAGAATCTGAAATAATTTCTACACTTACCCCACGAATAGAACATTCGTCCTGTATGGTTTTTGAGTAACCCATCATGAAACTGCCTCCGCGATAATTGAGCAACCACTCCACCTCTTCACTGTTTTCCAGTACCCAATAGGCAATACCATAAGCTTTGAGATGATTTTTCTGGTTTTTATCCATTGGAATAAGCAATCGCTTGGACTGTGATACCAAAGAAAAACTCAGAAATAAAGCAAGAAGCAATAGTTTTTTCATGACAAATACCTAACGCAAAAATAGTGCAAAACTTGCACACAAATTCATAAAACTATTAAAAATCAGGATCCTTGGGTGTAAAATCTTCGGGTGGATCATCATTCATTTTCGACTGCTTGGTTACAGCAATAGAGCTGAGATCTGTATTTTCCATATAAGATGCAAAATCGCCAATGTCTTTTTCCATACCTTCGAAACGTGCGTACTGATTAATAAACCGAAGGTGAACAGTATCCAATGGCCCGTTTCTGTGCTTTGAAATGATGAGTTCCGCTTTGTTTCTGATATCCTGATTCTGATGATTGGGGTCATCTTTGAAATAATACTCTTCCCTGTAAATAAAGAGTACCATATCGGCATCCTGCTCAATGGCACCTGATTCACGAAGGTCGGACAATTGCGGGCGTTTCATACCCGGGCGTTTCTCTACTTCACGACTCAACTGCGATAGAGTAATCACCGGGATACTCAATTCCTTGGCCAGTGCTTTAAGTGAGCGCGAGATAGTGGAAATTTCCTGCTCTCGGTTACCGCCTTTTTCCACTTGCGCTGTCATCAACTGCAAATAGTCAATTACAATACACTGAATGTCGAATTGCTGTTTCAAACGACGTGCTTTGGCGCGAAGTTCAAATACCGAAAGCGCAGGTGTATCATCAATATAAATGGGGGCACGCGACAAATTGTCCATATTGTCATTCAGGCTCTTCCACTGTGTAGGTGATAGATTTCCTTTTCGTAAATCTTCGCTTGAAATACCAGATTCGGAAGAAACAAGACGCATGACCAGCTGAGTGGCACTCATCTCGAGAGAAAACACGGCAACCGGTCTTTCATTGGAAACAGCCATATTTCTGGCCATAGACAACACAAAGGCTGTTTTACCCATACCGGGACGCGCAGCGATGATAATTAGGTCAGATGGCTGCCAGCCTGCAGTAATGGCATCGAGGTCTTTAAAACCGGATGGAACACCGGTAAAATCATCCGTATTCTTTGAAGCCAGCTCAATTTGTTCTTTTGCTGCCCGCAAGAGGTTTGGCATGGATTCAATTCCACGGCGAAGGTTTTGCTCATTAATCTTAAACAGTTTATCCTCAGCCTTGTCAAGCAAATCAAATACATCGGTAGAATCTTCGAAAGCCTCATTGATCACTTCAGAAGATATTTCAATCAGCCGGCGCTGAATATATTTTTGAGCAACAATACGGGCATGGTATTCAACATTGGCAGCGGACACTACCCTATTGGTCAGAAAAGCAATATAATGGGCTCCGCCAACAGCTTCAAGTTTACCCATAGAACGCAACTCATCAGTTACTGTGAGCATATCAATTGGTGAACTCTTGGCAAACAGATCACGAATTGCAGTGAAAATAAACTGGTGTGATTCCTTGTAAAAGATTTCAGGTCGCAAAATATCAATGATAACATTTACCGCTTCGCGCTCCAGCATTAAAGCACCAAGTATAACTTCCTCAAGGTCAGTTGCCTGGGGTGGAACGCGGCCATGGTCAACCGGAATCTGGCTGCGATTTTTTGTGGTAGATTTTCTTACCGTACCTGTTTTTTTATTTTGCTTTTCTTCCATGCTCAAAAGTAATAATTAATCTCTTCGTTTGATTATGTGTTGAAAAGTTTATTTCACAGACGTTTTTTATCGTTTTATCTACGATATTTGAAACTCCATTTTTTTAAAAAACGCGCAAACATCAATAAAACAATTACTTAAGCAAACGCTTCATATAATCTTGCAAACACACCCTGCAGTGATCTAAGATTTTCAACCACATAATTCTTTCCAGCATTGGCCGGGTCATCGATCTTGCCCTTATCTATATCAAGCAACAGAGCTAATCTGTCAAAATACCGGGGCCGGTCTTTCATTACAGAGTTTCGAATTGTTTTACCGGAGTAATCAGGTGAAAAATCCTTACTAACCCATATGCCACGCAAAAACCATGGATGAATATTAACCAACTCAACACCAATGTCATCCAGTTTTTCAATAAGATCATCGGGCAATAATTCTTCATCGTCGAGAATAATGATCTGCTGTTCATTGGTGTTTTTTGTAATAAAAGAAAGCAAATCTTTCAGAGGGGTATCGCTCATTGAAAAATCCTCATAATATTCATCTGATGAATCTGCAAGAGCAGCAGCATATGGTTTTCTCATATAGGGTCTGTCGCCTTTATGCTCAGGAAGCGATTTCTGAACACTGAGTATATGCATAAACAATGGGGGATTTTCAGTATAAACCATTTCAAATAATTCTGCCAGTAAATCATCATCAAATATGGATTTGCCTGTTGACAGAACCTCACATTGTTTTCGCAAAAAATCATCTTCAAAATGGCATTGTTCAATCTGATCTGTTTCCGAATTAAGCAATGAGTATTTTTCTTCCGTTGACAATCCTGCGAGTTTTAGCAACGGCGATTTCAGTATTTTTTTATGGCAATGTGAATAAAACTCGCAGGGATAGGGACTAAAGCAATGCAAACCCACTTCTATTTCAGGACTCGAATCGGCAAACATAACATTATAGCTTTCAGGAGCCAGCTCGGCGATGATGTTTTGTCTTGAACGAATTTCGTCTGTAAGATCCTCTTTCAAAAACAGTGCATCTGGGTCAATATCGTCCTCAAGGACATAGTCTTTATTGACATATATAATTCCGGCCTTTTCCGGCTTAAAACCAGCTGCGGACATTACAAAATACTGAAAAGAAATATCATTTATATATGTTTCTGAAATTCTCAGCGAAGACTTCACTTCCCAGGCATGATATTCGTTTCCAACAAGCACAAGAATGTCCATTATGGCAACATACTCTTCGGTCATGAATACTGCTTCATAAATAACAGGAGTTTTTTGTTCAATGGCAATGCGGGTTTCTTCAGCAGCTTTTTTCTGCCGGGATGGGTGCCCGGGACTCAGGTTTACTCCACCCGGAAAAAGTTTGTGAGCCAGTTCGCCAATATGGTGACCGCGGCGAAACTTCAATTGCTGATCGTATGGTATCGGGTCGCGAAGAAAGTATCGGTTTTTATACAGGTATAGTGATTTCAAACATTGTTGTCCTCTTATAAAAGCTGATTTTGAAAGGGTCTTTTTTGATTTCTTCTTTTCACTCATCCCAAAATATTTACATCCTGAATCAATGGCTTTAATGTAAGCCTCATATATACTTGTGTAAGGCTCACAACATCCTTCTGACAATATTCCACAATTCGTTTCAGATCATTTTCTTCATAATAAACCCTGGCCACATCCGCTCCTGAAATATCATCTTTTGGTGAAGGAATATCAAATAATTCAGTTAGTAAATCAAGCGATGTAAAGTTTTTATAATCACCAAATTTCCACAATTCCATGGTATCGATATGATTCACTTCCCAGGGTTTCTTGCCTTGTGTATTCAGAATTTTTGGAATAGGAATTTGATGCACCAACATTCTCCTGCAAAGGAAAGGGAAATCAAATTCTTTCCCATTATGGGCACAAAGTGCATGATTATCACTGGTATAAAACACGCTTAGTGACCTTGCAAAATCATTCAGAACTACTTTCTCATCATCACCATAAAAGCTTTTGATATGTAAGGTGCCATCTTTTATCACACCGGCAGAAATGCATATCACCTTCCCAAACTCAGCGTATATACCAGCTTTCTCATATACTTTTTCAGGAGTATCTTCCTCTTTTTTAAGCAAATACGAAGCCTTCTTTGCCCACAAACCCTGCTTTCGTTCACTTAATTCACTAAAACTCTGAGTATTTGGCACCGTTTCAATGTCAACAAACATTATTTCACTCTGTTTCGGGCTTTTATCCATGATAAATTTTGATTTTATACAATTCGTTGCTAAATTTAGCGAATTATTTCCAGATATGAGCAGAATAACAGCCATAATTGCCATACTAATTTTTGCACTTTGTTCCTGTGTAAAAGAAACTGCTCCACCACCGCAGATTCAAATTTTCAGTCCATCACATTTATCAGACTGGGGTGTGGGTGACAGCATTTTTGTTCAGGCTCAGGTTAATTCGTCCATTGACCTGGAGTACATCGAAATAAATTTGCTCAACACCAGTCAGATTAGTGTAAATCCGGTGCAAACCCTCTATCCCGGCGGCTCATCATATGCCATTAATACTTATTACCCGGTGACAAACAGCGCATTAGAATCAGGACAGCATTATTTCATGTTAGAAGCTTCAAATGGAGATGCTACGGAAAGGGCCTATGTAAACATCATGCTTTCCGGAATTCCAAAACGAAGCATGGCGTTGGTGGCATATGGATATGATGCCGGATCACTCCCTCACATATACAAAGTTGACAGCTTATTACAGGAAAGTTTGTTTAAAGAATTGAGCGGTGATTTTAAAAACGGAGCGGTAAATCCGAAAGATCAACTCGTTTACAGTATTGGAGAATATTCTGGCTCTTTTTACAGTATTGATGCACAAAGCGGAACCATAATTAACGAAATTCAGGCCACAATTAATCCCCCGTTTCCATACTTCACCGGAATTTCTTACACCAATTCGCTTGTCTTGCTCGGCTTGTACGAAGGATACATAAAAGGATATTATGGCAATGGCGCATTGAAGTTCTCATATCTTATGAGTTTATTCAGACCACAGAAACTTAAATACGACGGGACATACATACTTGGATCTTTTGAATATTACAGTGGTGGCGCCCCCGCTTTCGGAGTGATTTATGAAATTTCAGGAGCTGTAAAAGACATTTTGTTTACGGCTTTTGAAACAGTAGACTTTTTCAGAGCAAGTGGTGATCTGGTGTTAATTTTTGGGAATGACGGTAGTCAGTCAAATGTATATACGCTCAACACCAACAGCATGATCATAACACAAATTCATGCCTTCGATGCAGGAAAAATATACAGTGTAACACAAACAGGATCTGAAACTTATGTTTTGTCGCACGATAATGGCCTTATTTATTACAACTTCGGCAGCAATAATTCATCCTCATTTTATTCCGGGGCAAAAAAAGGTATATTATGTTATGATGAAGTTGACGAAAGGCTGTACCTTAGCAGCGGAAACGAAATATATTCCTACACCTGGCCTGGAGCAGCAGAAAGCGGACCTCTGCTCATGCCTGACAGCATAAGGGATATACATATTTTATACAACAGATAAATGAAAAGAGAACTGATTGTAACAGAAGACGGATCGCACAGCATATTCGTACCTGAACTAAACGAACATTACCATTCCACACATGGTGCAGTGCAGGAAAGCATGCATGTTTTTATTGAGGCCGGCCTTAAGCCGATACTGACAAGAAAAAGAGAGATCAATGTGCTGGAGGTTGGACTTGGCACAGGGCTTAATGCAGCACTAAGTCTTCTTGTAAGTGATGAATTTAAAGCAAAAATAAATTACGTAGGTGTTGAGGCCTATCCTTTAAGTCTCTCAGAGGGATCTCAACTGAATTTTCACGAAATTACAGGTGGAAACAAAATGCGCGAAACCATTATGAAAATTCACTCAAATAACCGGAAATATCCGTTTTACCTTGGCGAGAACTTCATACTAAATTATCTGGAAGCCAAACTTGAGGATGTTGGCTTCCCAAATGACAGTTTTGATCTGGTGTATTTCGATGCGTTTGCTCCCGATGTTCAGCCTGAATTATGGTCGAAGGAAATCTTTGAAAAACTATACCAGTCCATGAAGTTTGAAGGCTATCTGCTCACTTATTCTGCCAAAGGCGAAGTACGCAGAAACATGAAAGAAGTCGGTTTTGAGATTGAAAAACTACCCGGTGTAGGCGGGAAAAGAGAAATGACCCGGGCTTTTAAAAAGATTGCCGATTTTCACCATCATGAACACTAAAAAAACATTCCCTTTCACCATACGTGTTTACGGACTTCTTATTCATGAAGAAAAACTCCTCATTGCCGAAGAAAAGTGGTTTGATACCTATATGCTGAAACTTCCCGGCGGAGGACTGGAGTATGGCGAATCTCCAGAAGAATGTCTTATAAGGGAATTTCAAGAAGAGTGCGGAATAAAAATCAAAAAACCTGAACTATTATATATTCCTGAGAAATTTATTCCTGCGCGATTTTTCGACAACGTACAGGTTATTCCGCTTTATTACAGGGTTACAAGTGCAGAAATTGCGAAAATCCACACAGCAGATTCATTTTCAAACAATGAGTCCATGAAAAACGGAGAGCTCAACCTTTTATGGGTCGAGCTCAGTATAATTGACGATAATTTCTTCAGCTTTCCCGGTGACCGGGAAATGTGGAAATACATTAAGAAACAAGGTATTACACCGTCATAATATCCTTCTCTTTCTCTCCAACAATCTTATCTATTTCTTCAATCTTTTTATCGGTGACGTTTTGAATCTCCTTCTCCAGATTCTTCACTTCATCCTCAGGTGTTCCGCCTTTTTGAAGAGCTTTTGCCTCATCAAGTGATGCACGGCGCACATTACGAACCGCAATTTTTGCATTTTCACCTTCTGCCTTCACTTTTTTCACCAGTTCTAAACGGCGTTCTTCAGTCAATGGGGGAATGCTGATACGAATAATTTCACCATTATTAACAGGAGTAAAGCCAAGGTTGGCTGCAAGAATCTCCTTCTCAATCTGCGGAAGTATGCTTTTGTCCCAGGGCTGAATAACAATGGTTTTTGCATCCGGAATATTTACATTGGCTGTTTGAGACAATGGGGTTGGCGCACCATAATAATCGATTTTTATATTATCGAAAATATTCGGACTGGCTTTACCTGCTCTGATCTTCACCAGCTCACGCTCAAGGTGAGCAATGGGAGCAGACATATTCTCTTTTGTTATATCCAGTAAAAGTGCGGAATCTTCTGTCATGATTTCAGTTTTTTTAATGCTTATACTGTCTTTTTTATCTTTTGTTACTTTATTTTACAATACTTCCGATTGATTGTCCTTCAAGTAAAGCTTTTAAGTTTCCGGCTTTGTTCATGTCGAAAACCACAATCGGCATATTGTTTTCCTGACACAAAGTAAATGCAGTTAAATCCATTACTTTTAACTTTCTGTCAAGCACTTCATCGAATGAAATCTCATTGAATTTTTGAGCACCGGGATTTTGCTCAGGATCTGCATCATATACCCCGTCAACCCTGGTTCCTTTCAATAATACATCCGCTTTTATTTCTACAGCACGAAGAGCTGCCGCACTATCGGTTGTGAAATACGGATTACCCGTGCCCCCGGCAATAATAACAACTTGTTCTTTTTCAAGCTTTCCAATGGCAGATGAACTGCTCATCCTTTTCGTCAGCGGACTGATATCAAAACCTGACATCACTGTGGCTTTAATACCCTTCTGAACCAATGCATCCTGAAGCCCCAAACTATTGATCACCGTTGCCATCATACCCATGTAATCGCCTTGCACTCTTGATACACCTTTTCCTGTACCACTGAGGCCTCTGAAAATATTTCCTCCGCCCAGAACAACAGCAACCTGCACCCCTTTCTTGTGAATAGAAGCAATTTCATCAGCAAAATAATGAAGTGTCTCTCCATCTATTCCGCAGTCCTGTTTTCCGGCCAGCGATTCGCCACTCAGCTTCAGTAAAACCCTGTTGTATTTCATTTCTTGCAGATTTAGTACTCTTCTTCTTTTAACTTATTTCCGTTTTCATCATAAAACTCCCATTTCCCGCTCTTCTTATCCCCGGTAAAGAATCCCCGGTAACGCAACTGACCATTTTCGTAATACACTTTACGAAATCCATCGGCTTTGCCATCCTTGAATTCTCCTTCACTCCAGATATTTCCGTTTTGATACCATACTCGCCAGATACCATCACGCTTACCGTCTTTAAACTCACCATAAGTTTGCATTTTCCCATTTGGGTAAAATGTTTCCTCTCGCAGCTTCTCATGAGCATCATCGTCGGTATAATAAGCAACAACTTTTTCCTTGCCGTCGGGATAGGTTTCTTCAACCACCTTAACAGTTCCGGGACTACAGGCAAAAAAAGCCGGCAGCATTAAAAAAACAATGATTAGTTTTCTCATTAATTTTCGTAATTTTCATTTAGCATTTCAACCACCTGCCCGGTGATATCAAGATCCTCAGAGATATAGAGAATTCCGGCGCCTTTTGTATATCCCAACACAACATCGTATGGGAATATTTCCGGGTTGGCTTTAATAATTTCCTGAACTGAATCGATAATCTGATAATTCATCTGATTCTGCATCATTGCAATTATATTGGTGTATTGGTCACTCAGGGTCATTAAGTTTTCCTGTTCAGCCTGCAATGCTGTTTCCTGCTGCTCTGCCTGCTGTTTGGTGGTAATGGTGCCATTTTGCAAATTCTGCTGATATGCCATAACTCTGGCCTGAAATCCCTGCTGACGGGCGGTAAGATCTTGTTCAAGACTATCGTTTACCTTTTGCAATTCAGCCATTAATGTATCAACCATTATATATGAAGTCATCAGTGAATCTGAATTCACATAGGCGATATTCATTGGTGAGCCGTCGCTGTTAACCGGCCCATGGCCGGAGCCGGTTCCTGTCATCTTCAGGAAAAAGAGCACAAAAAGTGCTACAATTGCCACCGCAGAAGCGATATTATAAATTAATTGTCCGATTGGTTTTTTTTCAGTTTTTTCAATTGGTTCGTTCATCATGAATGTCCTCTTTCTATATTTAGTTTCCGATTTCTGACATGAATTTGATACGCATCAGGCGTATTTCCTCTTCTGAATATTCATTTTCACCCAATTCTATCAGTGCTTCCTGTATGGAATCTGTTTCTGCAGTATGAAAATAATCGAAGATTTCGTCCTGGTGGTATGGGTCAACGTATTCGTTGATATAATACTGAAGGTCAATGCGGGTGCCACTTGATACAATTCGTTCAATTTCATCAAGCAATTCCTCGTATTTCAGATTTTTAGCCTTGGCAATATCCTCCAATGGTATTTTCCGGTCAATAGTCTGAATAATATATACCTTAAGCCCAGACTTATTTACAGCTGATTTCACAACCATATCCATCGGGCGAATAATATCATTATCCTCAACATATTCGGCAATCAGCTTCACAAAAGGCTCTCCATATTTCTGAGCTTTTCCCGAGCCAACGCCGGTAATATTAGTGAGTTCCTCAACTTTCACAGGATACTGAATAGCCATGTCTTCCAAAGACGGATCCTGAAAAATAACAAATGGCGGAAGGTCTTCTTTTTTGGCAATTTGCTTTCTCAGATCCTTAAGCATGCTGAACAAAGTTTTATCAGTTCCGCTACCCCTCTGGCCGGCCGAAGCAACACTGCTGTCGTCCTTTTCCTCTTCAATATTTCTATCCTTTGTTAGTTTCATTTCTGTTGGATTACTCAAAAATTCTTTTCCAATATTAGTTAATTTTAAAACTCCGTAGTTCTCAATTTCCTTAACAATTATGTTTTTAATCAGAATTTGTCTGATTACCGAATTCCAAAAACGATTGGTTTTAGACGATCCTTGCCCAAAACTTTTCAGGGTTGATGCTCTCAGCTGCTTCATTGATGGAGACTGACTCCCCATTATAATGTCAACAATCTGCTTTGATTTAAACTGTTCCTTTGTTTCTGTAATGGTATCCAGAACCAGTTTCACTTCCTCTTCAGCATCAAACTGATCTTTTGGAAAAAGACAATTATCGCAGGTGTGACAGTTTTTCTCTTCATATGTTTCACCAAAATAATGCAATAACTGTGTGCGGCGACAAACAGAACTCTCGGCAAAAGATATGGTTTCAAATAAAAG
>PKSX01000011.1 GCA_002869435.1 Marinilabiliales bacterium
AAGAGCCGGATCAACTATTTTAAAACCAAAGCGTGAGGCGAAACGCACGGCCCGCAGCATGCGCAGCGGATCATCGTCGAAAGTGATATGGGGATCAAGGGGGGTGCGGATAATGCCTTTGTTTAAATCAGCAATGCCGCCAAAAGGATCCACCAGTGCTCCAAAATCATCTCCCAAACTCAGGGCTAGTGCATTTATGGTAAAATCGCGGCGTTTCTGGTCGTCTTCTATGGTACCGGGTGCCACATCGGGGTTACGGCTATTGCGTTTATAGCTTTCTTTACGTGCTCCAACAAATTCCCAATCTATGCCATCGTATTTAAAATGGGCAGTACCAAAGTTTTTAAATACCTGAAACCCGCTTTTTATCTTCAGCTTGCCTGCCAGCCAGTCTGCCAGTTCAATACCGCTGCCCTCCACTACAATATCCACATCTTTAGATGGATTGCCCATAATCAGATCGCGCACATAGCCGCCAATAACAAAAGCCCGCACATGGTTCTGCGCCGACCATTGACGTATGAGGTCAAAGACTTTATGTTTGAGATCCTGTTCGAACATTGGAGTGCAAATTTACGGAAAATTGATTTGCTGATGTGTTGATCTGATGATGTGCTGATTTATACTGCTTTCAACTTGGGCTTTGACTGAGGAATAGAAAAACGATAAGCCTGCTATTAGTATTAATAATTGTTCATTAAGCACTTCCCATATCTACTTATGTTAAGTAGCTTTTATAATACGTCCAAATAATTCTTGCACATGTGAATATTCTTTATTAATATTGTTCTTTGGATATTGGAAGAATCAGGTGTATGAAAAGTGCTATGTAAATGGGCTGTGTTTCAAGATCTAGTACCGAATTTACTGTCTACACCACCCTGTCCACATATTCAACATTAATATGTGCCTAAGCATAACACTATGAAAAACATTCTGCAATATGTCGGGTTGCTCTTTACCTTAATGGTATCTTTCCTCGGCGTTCTATATCTGCTTAACGGTGATATTTTCTTTAGTAGCATGTCTGCCGTGACCCTTGTGGTTCTTTTGTATTTCCTTGTAGATCAGTTGCGCAAGAAGAAAAATCAGATTCGGAAAAACCGTTTCTCTTATGTTGCTGTTGTTTACTGGTCGCTGTATGTAGCCATTTCCATTCCCATAACTTTTTTACTTGCACATACACTAACGGTAGAAATTAAAGCCAAAAAAGACATACAGGGCCTGGCCTATGAAAAAATGGATATTCTGAATGATATGGTTCTGAGCTACACGCAACAGTATGGAGCCTATATATCAGCTGAATACGAACCCGAACTCAAAGCTAACCTCATATTAATTTCAAATAACCCCAATAATTCTGCAGCAAAAACCGTTTTATCTAACGAGCCTTATGAAATTTCGAGCACTACATTAAACAACATCAGCAGCACCAACGTAAACAGCTACATACGGAAATACATCAACGGCAAAGATAAACTCTTCGCTTCCGCACTCGATTCTGTAATTCGCCGAAACGAGGTATTCTTCGAAACCTATGGCCCCGTATTCGACAATTGGAGTCGTTTAAGACTCAGTGTTGCTTTTAATGAGCTCGATAATCTTATTGAGGAGAATTATAAAACCCTTTACCGAAACTTTGAAAAGCACAACCACCTCAGCAACGCTGAATTCCGTTTCCCAATCTACAATAAAGAACACAAACTCAATAAACCTTTTTCACTTTGGGGCAGATACAATCCACTTTTCATGATTGTATTGGCACTGGTTTTCCATGCCTTAATACTACTGCCATATTTCCTCGAACCCGTAAGCGGTATGTACAAACAGCATACAACTACGACCGAGAAATCTTCTACTGACATTAGCGGAGGAATTGAATTATAATTTTTACTACGATGAACAAGAGAGAAAAAATACAGATCCTGACCAATATCAATACATTTGATATTGATGTGCTGACAGACTTCATATCTGCAAATCAGATTACTCTTTCGGAGATGATTTCTGCCGGGCTTTCTGAAGAGAAACAAGCCGAACTAAAGCAATTTGAAGAAAGAATACAACAGCAGAAAAGCGATAAAAACCGGGTTTTAGCTCTTTGCAAGGATATCGAAGACAGCGTATTCGATGCCAAAGCCATTAAAAGAATGCTGTTGAATAATGAGCTCACGGAAGCCGATCTTCTTGCCAATACATCCCTGGATCAAAGTCTAATTAAGCGTATTCGCAATTTTGAGCAGACAAAGCTCAATTTCAATTTATGGGATGATCTTCCACCGCTCGAAGACAAACGTACTGATGTGTATTTCTTTGGACAGCCGGGTTCGGGTAAATCATGCGTTTTGGCCAGTCTTTTCTATTTTCTCGAGAAAAATGGTCTTATGCAGGTGGATCTCACTAACCTTGCAGGAGCAACTTATCGTGCACAGCTGAAAGACGATTTTGAATACGGCATTCTTCCCGAATCAACTACTGTTGACGGAGTTAATTATATTGCTCTGGATATCCGAAACAAGGAGGACCGTAATAAATGGCATCCGCTCAATTTTATTGAAATGAGTGGTGAGCACTTTAACTCAGCTTTCGAACAGGGTATTTCAGCAGACAATCTCAATCAAAAGAATTATCTGCTAAACGAAAACCGAAAGCTCATTTTCTTTGTAATTGATTACGATGCACATGTGCAGGGGCGTGAGGCCGGTCAAAGATTCAGTCAGGCCAGTATGATGGTAAATGTTCTGGAACTCCTCGATGACCAGGGAATTCTGAAAAAAACCGATGCCGTTTATATACTGCTGACAAAGTCAGACCTCTTCCCTGATGGCGTAGACCGCAAGAAATTTGCAATGGAATTCCTGAATGAGCATTACCGCAACTTTCTTGAAAACTGTAAGGATCAGAAGTTTAAGCATAACGAAAGCTTTAAACTGGTTGTTTTCCCTTACTCTATTGGCCAGGTGAAATTCAATGACATTCTTATGGCCATCGACGACACATCGCCAAAATACATTACTGAAGCCATTCGTAGTTTTAGTTTTTACAAAAAAACCAAAACAGGACTTTTCAACTAGTAAGTTATGGACAAGAAATCAGTTAATTTTATAATATTGGGTATACGTAACGGGTTCAGGCGTAACTGGATGACGAATATTTCACCACCCAGAGAAGTGATGGAGGTGATTAATGACGACATGCGCCAGATCTGCAACACAACTATTGATAAGTTTTATTCCATTGAAATTGCCGGAAATTATTCCATGATTTCGGTTTTTCTACCCAATACCCGCGATCATGTTGGCCGTAAGGCCTATATAGCTATTTCACTCTACTTCGAAGAAGGATTAGTCCTTAGAGAAGATCCTGTGGCTCTGCTGGATAAACTCGCAGATTACTACATTGACAAGCAGGGTATGTCGATGGTGAGCCAGTTTACCGAAGATATGTTTCTGGAGCAAATCGGTAATCCATTACTTATGACCAGACCGCTGGCACCGGAATATACCGACAGTAAGTTCGGCCATTATGCTTATCGCGACAGAGCGGAGCTGGTTAGAATCTTCAACGATCTTTATATTGACACTTATACCAAGATTCTTTTCCACAGCGGGCATCTCAATATGGAGCAGATTCCGGAGTACGAAACCATTACTAAACTTGAAAAACCCATTGAAATCAAGATCAGTAATTATGCTCCCGATAAATACTATATAAAACAAAACGACCACAGAATTGAAGATAAGCCTGCCGGCACCTTTAAATTATGGGTGAAAAAGTCTGATAATATTGTCGCTTACCATAAAATCAATAATAAAGTAGGCCCAAGAGTCATCAGTACAATTCATGGCCCATTCGATTTCAATTTTATCTTCCCGCCCAAACGTGCCGTTAAGAAAACAAGCAGTTCCTCAAATGAGGAAAAAGGTTTCAGGAAAATAATGAAAAAGATCAGGCCTTTCCTATTGCCTGCTGCTGCAGTAATAATAGGTGTTTTAGCGGTAATCTTTTATCCTAAATTATTTGGCGAAAAAGAAAAAAGGGAATACACTCCCTGCGATCCAAACAAAGTGATTTCAGATATTACACAATATCCGGGTTGTACTTTTTCATTTACTTGCGATAGTCAGCTTATATACACCACCGATAAAATCAAATGGGAACGTATAGCCGATTCCACAAATATGTATTATCTGGTAGACAGTCTGTTCTTTAAACCAGCTACTGTGGATGAAGACATTATTGACAAATCTGATTCGATATACATAGTAAAGGAAGGTGATAAATTTGAGAAAGTTGCTGATTCCTATGACATTCCAAAAGAAGATTTGGAGAAATGGAATAAAAGCAATATTCCAAATACCAGCGAAATAAAACCGGGTGACACTATTTTCCTTTATAAAAGAGAAGTTAATGAAACTGAACACATTAATGAAAATGTTTCCGGAAACATCAATAATGTACCCCCTGATAATAACGGAGTAGATTGTGAGCAGCTTGAGCGCGATTACCGTGAAGCCGAAAGAATCTGGCGTGAAGCACCGCAAGATAAAAAAGACGAGGCTTACCATACATTTCGACAGGCTAAAGATAAGTATGAAAGACTTTGCAAATGACACAGAAACTCACAAACATATTCATCATTATTATGCTTGCAGCCGGTCTTCTGTATGGTATAGATTATTTGCCCGAAATTCTGGGAAATAAGAATACACGGTTTCGTCCTCTGCCACAAAACAGCGAAGATCTGAATCCGATTTATACCGACCTTAACGATCAATGTGATGATATGGCTGATGGTTATTCTGAAAAAGAGGACTATCAGGACATTATGATGACTATTGATGTATATGCCGATATGGAAATTATCACTGTCTCCGAAGCATCAAAACTCACATATCTGGCAAATACCAGCTATGCGCAGTCCATTGTCAATTCCTTTGATGACTGGATTGATTCCGATTGTGGTCAACTACCCTCAAACATTCAGCAGGATATTAACGAAGTATACCATATCCCTGAATGCCAATCAATGCTTAATGATGAACTGGCGGCCATTCAGTCATTTAACTACCTGTACTATACCATTCCCACACGGGTGCAAACATTTATTAATGGAAAATTTGACCTAAGCACCTATAATACACTAGTGGCACAGATAAACTCATCGGTTGGAAATAATCACCTGAGATCATGCAGCAATATTGCTACACTTGGGTCCACGCTGAATTATAAACTCGATGCTTTTTACACTTTTGCTAAAGGGTATGAAGAGCAAAAAGAATTTTACATGCTCAACGAATCGGAATCACGCAGACTGAGTTTTAAGCGCAAATACTGTCCCGATTACAATGCCAATATTAAGCAATATCAGTACTATTACAATGATATTCAGAGCATGAACGTCTGTTATTAAGAAATTTTAAATGAAGAGACTCTTAAACATATTACTTTTATTCTGCTTTTTGACGCCATTGTCGGCACAAAACGTGAAACCGCAAAGCTTTAATCAGGTTTCAAAAAATGTGCTCAAACTGGTAAAAGACGCTCTCAGTAGTGATACCGCCTGTATACATCCCAGTTATTACGCCATTGTGAAGCAATTCGACACACTCACTTTAATTTACAATGGGCAGGTATTAACAACTCAATCTCTGCAAGACTCATTAAATCAGATAGAGGCCGAGAACATTACCCGGAATGAACTGCTTAAAGAAGGAGTGGAACTCGAAATAAAGGAAGTCACTCGAATGAACACCATTATTTCATACCCGTTTCTTCAGAGTATTCAATCCAGGGCTATTCTTTACGATGCATCCAATCTGGATTTGTTGAACAATTATATGATGTTTCATTTGCAGATTCTAACAGCTAAACTTGTACTTACAAAACCATATAATAAGGCTGAAGTCGATGCTCAGCTGAATGTGCTTAAGAAACTTATTATTGACCGCAATGTTTATCCTGCCCTTTTCGAGGAGAAGGAAGACGTTGAATGGTTGCTGAATAATTACTGCGAAAAATATGAAGAAGTGGCTGTACTTATCAGAGACACTAAAGTTTTATCTGATAATGACAGCAGAAACGAAGAACTTAATGTCGATTACCTGGTTAAAGGCTTTCCCTTTCTACTCGATGCTTTAGCCAAAGCCAGAACAGACAGAAATTTTAGTTTGGAAATAATCCATTGCGAGGAATAATATATGAGAGATTCAATAAGACTTATCGCAAACTCGGGGCTTCAGTTCTACAAATTTGAAGTAGAAATTGATCCTGTTGCCCAGAAGAAAAACAAATTCCGCTTTGTGGAAGACTTTGACAAGATCAGAAAGCATTTCTGGCTCGATGAAGTGGTGCCACTGCCCGGCGACGATGACCTCTACGCCCGGAAAAGCCAGCTGCAAACACAAGGTTATATTACCCGCAGTGGCAAACTGGTCGACGAAAGCGACATCGACTTCGAGCGCATAGATACTTTTGATGATACCGAGTTTTTCGAATCAGGAAACATTCAGAAAGTGCTTCGCATTTTGGAGAAAAAGTGGATTCCCATTCCGCTCTTCAAGAAAAACAATATTGTTGACGACGATTTCGGTCCCAGCGACTGGGTACGCGTATACTTTGAAAAGAAATCAGATTCGGTTCTCAGCTGCGTACTGCTTGTGGATACCAAAACCACCGATAATGAAAACGATACCGTCAGTCCGTTTCTCAACGATAACGCAAACGAAAATATATTTGCAATAAGCGAAAACGACGACACTATTCTCTCATTCGTTGATTCTCTCTTCGATTGCAAATGGGTCGATGATTATCTCATTAAGATCTTCTACGGCGATAAAATTGAAACTGAAAAACCATTCCTGCGCCATATTGCCGACTATATTTTCTTTGTTCGTATGCTTCGCGGCATGGAAAAAATGCCTCAGGTGCAATTGCTCTCTGACAAAACCGGACTTATTGATGTTGATCTGGTCATCGATGTTGGAAATTCAAAAACCTGCGCCATTTTATTCGAGAATCCCAGCAATAACTCGTTTAACTTCAATACCGTTAAAAAACTGCACGTTCAGGATCTCGAAAAACCGCTGCAATCGTATACCGACTCGTTCTCGACCAGACTCATATTCAAAGAAACCAGCTTTGCGGCTCAAAGTACCGAACTGAATCAGAACAATAAGTTTCAGTGGCCCTCTTTGGTAAGAACAGGATTTGAGGCAGAGCGCACCATCAATGATTCCAGCGTGGAGCTCAAGCTCAGCCGTGCAGTTAAAACGCATAACTCCAGCCCCAAGCGCTATTTGTGGGATACTGCCAAAGCAAACGACGAGTGGGAATACCACCTCAACGACATCAATAAACCCCCGCAGCGGGTGTACAAGAAAGGTATCTCCGAGCAACTAAACTCTGACGGAAGCATTTGCGCCGATTCTTTCTTCGGAGCCAATTCCTATTTCTCGCGCAAATCGCTTATGACCTTTGTCTATCTGGAGATTCTTTGCCATGCATTCAAGCAGATCAATTCCATTGAGTTAAGGTCTGAGCACGGTAATCCATCTCAAAAAAGAAAGCTGAAGCGCATTGTTATTTCCTGCCCCACCGGCATGATTCGCGAATAGCAGATTGCCATTCGTGAGTGTGCAGCAGATGCCATTAAGATTATCAATGAATACAACGGAATTGTTACCGATCTGGATGAAGAGAATGTATACGATGCAGAAGTTCAGGTTATTCCATCGGTAAAAGACCTTAGTTATAATCTGGAAAATCTCGAGAAGCGCAAAGACTGGATTTACGACGAGGCTACAAGTGCACAACTTGTATATCTCTATGGTATGATCGGTCATAAATTCAATGGCGATGCCGATTTGCTTTTCGATCTTTTTGGAAAGAAAGCCGAAAATGAAGACAAGAATAATCTTACTGTTGCTTCACTCGATATTGGCGGCGGCACTTCGGATCTGATGATCTGCAAGTATACATACAAGAATAACGGCACCACCGAAATTCTTCCGGATCCGCTGTTCTGGGAGAGTTTCAATCTGGCCGGCGATGATCTGGTTCGTGATCTCATTCAGCAAATTATCATTGAGGGAAATATCACCGATGAAAGCGATAAACTCTGTACCGGCGTAATTGAAAACGGTGCACGTGCAAGAGAAATCAAGAACATCAGTCAGAAACTGAACGGATTCTTCGGAAAAGACAGCAATAATATTGGCTATAAAGGCAAATTGATGCGCACCAATTTCATCAACCAGATTGCCATGCCAATTGTGACTCAGTACATGGAGAATGCCAATGAGAACAAGGAATTTGAACTCACTTACGAGGAGTTGTTCGCCGAAACCAAACCCAATATTGAGCTGCTCGATTATTTCGAAGAGCATTTCGGATTCCGCTTCGAAGAGCTGAACTGGAAAATAAGTTCAAAAAAGACCAATAGCATAATTGCTTCGGTTTTTTCCAAGCTCATCAAGCAGGTATCGAATGTAATGCATCTTTATAATTGCGATTTGGTGGTACTGGCCGGACGTCCCTGCTCCTTCAATTCACTGGAGAAGTTGTTTTACAAGTACCATTCCATTACACCAAACCGCCTGATTAACCTGAACAAATTCTGGATCGGACGCTGGTATCCGTTTGCTGACAATAATGGCTATATCAACGATCCGAAAACTGTGGTAACCATTGGCTGTGTTATCAGTCTCATGGGCGGCTCCTTATTCAAGCTCGAGAATTTCAAGATTGATATCGACCACCTGAAGAACAAGCTCATTTCTACTGCTGATTTCATTGGGCCGATTGAAGATAACGCCATAGCAGAAGAAGTGCTGACGCCGAAAATTGAAAGCGGACACTTTACCGTAAATACATTACCGGTGCTTATTGGGTTTAAACGAATTCAATCCCGTTATTACCCGTCACGACCTATTTATTCAGTGAAGTTCAATGATGAAAAGATAACCGAAGTGGTTCAGCGTCGTGGCGATATGCCCGATTCGAAACTTGCCGATGCCATAGAAGAGTTTAAGCACAAAATTCGAAAGAAAATGCCGCTCAAGATGTATATCACCCGCGATTTTATGCGCGATAAAGAACGGATACAGATTGAGGAGGTCACCGATTTTGAACACAACGATGTATCGAAATCATATTTCGAACTCCATGTACAAACCATGTCTGACGAAGCCGGATACTGGCTCGATACCGGTGAATTTATTCTTAACGTTAAATAAGCAGCTATGCAGAATATACAAGCAGATAAAATAAAACATCTTAAAGATCAGGCCGGAAAGCTGTATAATGCTTTTAATGATGCCGACAAGTGGGTCTTTAAGAATCTGAAATACGAAGAAAAGGATCGCGTATTGCTCGATATTAAGCATAGTCGCCGTATCGTAAAGAAAATTCAAAACTCGATCGATTCAAAGCCCGTATTTGCTTTGTTTGGTGCTTCTCAGGTGGGAAAATCGTACCTGGTGAAAAACCTGCTCAGTATCGACGGTGCACCCCTTCAGATTCATCTGGGTGACAAGAAATACGACTTTTTAAAAGACATTAACCCCCCCGGGGTAGGTGCCGAAAGTACCGGTGTGGTGACTCGTTTCACCATCGATCAACCTTTTCTGAATCCGGAATTTCCGGTTCGAATCAAATTGCTGCACCCCAAAGATCTTATCATCATTCTTTGCGATGGATTCTTTACCGATTTCAAAGAAATAAAGAATTATCCCAAGGCAGAGGATTTTATTAAGCTGGTTGAATCTCTGGAAGCAGAATATGCCGGTAAGCCACAGGTGCAGAAAATCCTTGATGAACTCGACGTGCTTGATGTTCAGGAATACTTTATCAAGAATTTCTATAAAAGCAGCCATTATGTTCAGGAGATAGACCAGGCCAATTACTGGCTGAGGGTGGGTGCCATTATCAACTCCATTCCAACCGAAGAATGGCCGAATGTATTTTCAATTCTGTGGAATAATGTGCCCGAGATTAATGAATTGTTTACCGATTTGAACTCAGAACTGGCTAAAGCCAATTATACCGATTGTGTTTATGCACCGGAATGGTCCATTCTGCGTGGCCAGGGCGAAATTCTGGATGTACAAAGGTTGAAAGAGCTTAAAGTCAACAAGAAAAAGATTGAAGTTCAGAATGCAAATCAGGAAAATCTGGATTTATCGCTCTGTTATCTGAGTGCTTTGAGCAAGGAGCTCACCCTGGGTGTAGATTCTGCCATTGCCAGCCAGAAAGCTTTTCTGAACAATACCGATTTACTTGACTTTCCGGGTGCACGATCACGGCTTGAACTGACATTGAAAGCGCTATCTGAAAGTGCGGTTCAGGATATTTACCTGCGTGGAAAGGTGGCCTATCTTTTCAACAAGTACTCTGCCGATTTCGAGATCAATAATCTTTTATTCTGCCAGAAAGACGAACAGCTCGAAGTTACCGAGCTCTCATCGCTGCTGAACGAATGGATTTCCAGAAATATTGGCAAGGATGCCGGCGAACGCGAGAAGAGCATCTCTTCCCTGCCCGTTTCTCCGCTCTTTATCATTTTCACCTTCTTCAATAATCAGCTGGCCTACGATACCACCAACGATTATAAGGAAGACATCGGTTATAAATGGGATACCCGTTTCAATCGCTTCTTCCAGGAGGGACTGGTAACCAAAAACTTCAACTGGGACGTAAACTGGACCGAAAGCAAGCCTTTGTTCAGCAATTTCTATATGCTTCGCGATTTCAAATATTCTGAAGACAGCTTTAAAGGCTTTGTGGAAACAGGCCGTGAAGAAGGCATACAGCCCGACCGAGAGGAGTTCTTTACTAAGCTCAGGAGCTCTTTCCTTGCAGATGATTTTGTACAAAAGCATTTCGAAAATCCCGAGCTGGCATGGGATTCATCGGCAGTACCCAATATGGACGGAAGCAAACTCATTATTGAAAACCTTGAACCGGCCGCCAATAATTTTATCAAAACACAGAACTATATCAATCAGTTGCAGACCGGCCAAACCAATGTTCAGTCTTTACTGAAACGCTTTTACCATTCCGATAATCTGCATGAAAAACGTGTGGAAGCCATGAAATCGGGAACCCGTTTGCAACTCGATCTGAATAAGGTATTCGGAAAAGACCCGAAACTCTTTAATACTTTTATTGACAGGCTGCTATTATCGGAAGTAGATGTATATAATCTCTTTCACGATAATCTGGTGAGCACCCGTGAGGTGAAAACCATAGACGAGGCAGCACTTATCAGGTCACAGTTTCCGCAATTAAGCAGCGAAAACACCTACCAAAAGAATATTGAATTGCTGCAGGAAGCATTAAGCTTTTCAAATACTGCCGAAGTGGAGCAGTTTCTGAAGGAAGAGGAAATTGATCTGAAAAAGATTTTCCAGAAAAAAGAAGAAACCAGTGCTACATTGCTGGTGGATAAATTATTTGATCTCTGGTCGGAAAACATCAAGATTGAAAACTTCGAACTGCTGATTTCAAAAGGATTAACCAAAAATACGGTCATCGAAATCAAAGAGCTCATATTATCGACCATGAAGCATTTGAAACTCCATGCTTTACTCAGTAAATATGTGGAGGCTAAAACTCACGGCATTGAAATTGATAGAGATTCTGAAGAATATATGGCTGCGGTTTGCACGAACTATTTCAATGATTTTGTGGTAAACATCGGTCTGAACTTCATGCAAAGCAAGATGATAGAAGACGTAAAATCATATTCAGAAGCACTGGGCAAGGAGATTGATAAACTAATTCTTCCACAGCCTGAGCCTGCCGAAGAAGATCTGATTCGCCTCTTCGATTTCCATGGTGCAAATGAGAATGGAACCATGGGCATGACCTTCAATCCAATGATTGAGAGTTATAATAATTTCATCACTAAAATTAAAATAGCACTACTGTCCAATTGCGGATTTGTTGACTACGATATTATGGCCAACAGCCAGCTGAAGGGCATTATGGATACCATAAGCGGTGCTAAGATTTCACTATAAACTACAACTATGAACCTCGTATATACCACAGACGTGAAATCATTTGACCCCATTTCGGTAGGGTCGAATTACCTTTATCAGCAATATGAAAAGGTTCAGAGTTTTCTGCATCAGAACTATAAGGGAGAATACAGTAAGATTCTGGCAAAACCTGTACTGACTAATTAAACAGTGCAATGGTATGCCGGTTTCGACGGCTCGCTCTCCCGGCTGAGCGATTTATCGAAAAACACACAGGACACTGTTCTAACAAAATACTGGGAAACCATTTACAAACTCAGGGATGAGATAGGCAGGCTTTCGAAATCGAGCGAAAAAGAAAAGCAGAATTGGTCTGAAATACTGTCGGAAGTATTTAACGAGAACAATAATATTATTTTAAGCGACGGCAACGACTGGTGCTTGCTCTGGGGCTGGAAATACAGCAACGGACGCGAAAACTATCTGCCGCCAAACTTCATAGTACCGGTACCTGTAGACGGACTTGAGCAGGGCGCCAATGAAGAGGAACCCGAAAAGGTTGAAGAAACACCGGTAGAGCAACCCGTAATACCTGTTGTGCCTCCGGTAATGGACACCGAAGACAACGGCGACGCAGGAAATGCAGATGATGAGCAGGGCAAAAAGAAAAGCCATTTCTGGTACAGGGTAAAAAGATTCTTCAGGAATTTTGTGTACCGCTATTGGGGTCTTCTGCTTCTGATTATGATGATACTGCTCTTTTTGTGTCTTTGCAAAAGGTGCAACCGCGATAAATGCAATGAGACCCAGGATCTGAAACAAAGACTTATTGAGCTGGAAAACAAGGCCAGAGAAAGATGCGAATAGATATGGACAGCCCGAATAAACATATCGTAAAAATGAGGAGAAAGGAATCATGGTGGTTTCATACCATACGTGGGCTCAATATGTTCTTCTTCCGCTTCTGGTATCTTATGCTGCTGTTCTTTGCGGCCTTCATAACCCTTTGGATCATTTATTGTCTGCCGGCCATTAAGAATACCGATCCCTGTGCCGATTATAAGGAATTGATACAGATTACGGAGCGTATTAACGATATACTCGATAATTGTTGCGAATGCCAGGAGGAACAGCCTGAAGAAATTATTGTGCCCGACACCACCGGAACGCCATGTAATTCGGCAGAATTTATGAACGGAGGCCAGGGCGAATTCACTAAGGATTATTATCTGGGAACGGAACCGGGAACCGTTACGGTTACGTTTGACATGTACAGCATCCCCGATAAAATGGAAATCATTTACAATGGCCAGGTGGTGGCTTCTACCACGAATTTTGTTTCAGGAGTGGGAGTTTTATCGTTCTACTACCCTGCCCGCCCGGGTGAGCCACAGTTTTGTACCATCAGACTTTCAGCGCCGTACGACGGTACCAGCTGGGAGTACTATATAAATTGCCCCGAATAAGATGAAAAAGATTGCAGAAAACACATATAGAAAAGAAGTGAAGCGATCGTGGTGGTATCGCTGGCTGCGGGGCATGAATTATTTTGCTTTCCGTTACTGGTGGCTGATACTGCTCTTTTTCGTACTCTTCCTGGTTGCATGGTTTTTCCTTTGCTATGAGCCGTGCACGCAATGCGAGAATTATAATGAAGAAAAGGATTTGATTGAACGAACCTACGATGCGCTCGATGATTGCTGCAACTGCGATGATGAAAACTTCACAGAAAACGAAGTGAGCGACAGTATCTCTGATGCCACAGATCATCTCAGAGACAGTTTGGGCGGCGATACAGGAGCCATAACCATTACCCTGACCTGGCAAACCTACGATGATCTTGACCTGCATTTGGTGGAACCTTCCGGCAATAGAATTTACTTCGATAATAAGGTATCACCTTCGGGCGGAGCACTTGATGTGGATATTAATGCTGAAGGCGGCTCCATGACCAGCAATGCACTGGAGAACATTTATTATAAAGGTGTGCCGCCCAGCGGACAATATACCGTGTATGTTCATTTCTACGAGCGGGTGACGACGCAAAGCAGTATACCCTATCAGGTGTATGTTACCCTTGACGGTAAAACCCGAACATTCTCGGGAACGCACAGCACCAAAGGCAAGATGAACACCATTCATACTTTCAACTATCCCCAATGATTCAACCGTGAAAATACTGCATACCATATCGGAAAATGACTTTGTTTTGTTGGTGTACAACAAAAAGTTGCTGATTGATGATTATGAAACCATTCAGAGTTTTGTTTCACATAATTTCGAGGAGCAGTATCATAATGTTTTAGCCAAACCTTCCAGAGCCAATGATTATTTATCGTGGTCGGTGACCGATAAGGATACCTATAAAGGCTTGCACGAACTCAATGAGAAGGATAAGAATACTGCGCTTGAGCAATACCACGGGCTGAGAGACAAGATTACCGAGAAACTTAACAGCCCGTCGACCAGCGAAGGTGCAGCGCAATGGAAAAATATTATTGCCAGTGTTTTTGCCCCGGAAAATGTAGAGATTTTCTACGATGGTGAGGAAATTAAACTGGCATGGGGTGTGCAGTTTGGCAACCACGATAAAAATGCGGCGCCCTTTAAAGAAGAGCCCAAAGAAGAACCTGAGGCAGAAGAAGGAGCAGGTCTGGCAGCACTGGCAGCCACTACACCTCCGGCACCAAAAGAAAAACACATTTTGGTTTCCAGCCAGAAAGAACGCACACGATCCTACAATATTTTCTACGTATTCTTCTACGGAATATGGCTCTTTATTAAACGCTACTGGAGTTTATTGCTGCTGGCATTGCTGGCTATATTTCTGCTGCACTATTGCTCGCCCGATTGCGAGGACAATAATAACAGCAACGGTATTCCCAACCGCGATGGAGATCAGGAAGAGGTGGGCGAAGGTTTTATTCCCGATGATGAAAGGGTGCGACCGCCCATTGATACCACTCAGCTGATCTACGACGACAGCTCAATGCAACAGATTGTTCCCGACCGTATCAATATTGCATTGAAAGACCGGAATAAGAGCATAAAAACATTTGCATTTAAATTAAAGCAGGAATACCCCGATTCCACTTATAAGATTATTTATATTGACACTGAAACCGGACGACTTCAGTTTCAGTTTCCCGACACATTGCGGGCAACGATAAAGGATGATATAAAGGCAAAGATGACGGCCTATGATTTGCTGATCTGGGATGAGTCTATATTTGCCTTTTCCAGAACCTTCAACGACCCTGCTTTTTCCAATACCAACCAAAGCTATTATTTCAATTCGGTGCAGGCACCCGGTGCATGGAATATTACCACCGGCGATAAAGATATTATTGTGGCTGTGGTGGATGATGGTTTCGACCTGAATCATCCGGAGCTGAAGAACGCAAATATTGTAAAACCGTATAACCTCGAGAATAAGGACGATAAGGTTTATGCAAATTACGATTTGCAGCATGGCACCCACGTTTCAGCAACTATTATTGGTGAAAATGATAATGGGTTTGGATCATCGGGCATTGCACCCGATTGCAGTTTTATGCCGATACAGCTGAGCATGAACGACGGGGTGATTACCAATACCGATGTTATTGATGGTATTTTATATGCCATTAAACACGGCGCCGATGTGATCAACTTATCACTCGGCAGGGTGTTTTCGCCGCAACTTACTTCACTACCGGTTGCTGAACAGGAGAGGCTTATAGAATCTATGGGTATTGATGAGGCAGAGTTCTGGAACGAGCTTTACGATTATGCAAAAAAAGAGAATGTAACCATAGTGTACGCCGGCGGAAATGACAATGTATTGATAGGCATTGATCCCATGACCCGCAGCGATTTGGTTATTACGGTATCGGCCATTGATGCAGCCAACCAAAAAGCAGTATTTAGCAATTATGGTGATTATTCCACCATTTCTGCACCCGGAGTTCGCATTTACAATGCCCTGCCCGGCTCTAAAATGGATTATATGGATGGTACCAGCATGGCAGCACCTATTGTTACGGGTGCGGTAGCCCTTATGAAATCTGTTGATCCCGACCTCACTACCGAGGAAATCATCAAGATACTTGATGCTACGGCCAAATCGCTGTATGTGGCGAATATCGGCCCTCTGATTCAGATTGAGGCTGCTTTGAAGAAGATATAATAATGTGCTAATGATTCAATTTGCTAATCATGCCTTCGGCTTGACAGGTGTGCTAATTTGTTAATTAGATAATGTGCTAATTAGGACTAGTAGTACCTGGGGGTTTTGCTGAAGTTTAACCGCGGAGGGCGCAAAGAAGGCGCGGAGGGCGCTGGTTTTTTAGCCACGGATTCACGGATTCTTTGGGTCCACAGATTTTCACAGATTAGACAGATTACGCATAGGTTCGTACTTCGGGCTTGTCTGTTTGCTTCGTGACGTCTAAAGACATCGCTAGCAAGCATTATACCGCCTTTGGCGGCATTATTCAAACATACCATAGCATTTCACTTTGTTCATGCTATTGGTTGTTTGATGTAAAATTCACACAGATGCGCCGCGCTGCGCTGGCGCCGGAAAGATAACTTCACACTCTTACTGATCAGTACCTCTCTATACTTTCTGCCGCTTCAAAGATATATTTAGGCTTTTTATATATCCTATTTATGTTTTGCTTGTTTGCGCTGTATATTTATAATACACGAACATTATTTAAAGGAGGAAACATGAAATATATCGTACACCGGATCGATGTAAAAGGCGATGACATGCAGGCTAAACTGGAGCAGTTTATCAATAAGATTAGCGGCGAAATCATTGCGATTATCCCAAATGTGAAGCCCACTTTCCAGCTTATGGGCGCCACTGCCAAGGTAGATCATTTGCTTATTGTGGTGAAGGTTAGCTGATCATGCGGCTTGACAAGGTGTGCTGATGTACTAATCAGCCCTTACTCGGCTATTATCCGGCTCGTGTAAGTCTGGTTCCCGGTACGAACCACAAGCATATACAGCCCCGGATCAAGATCATAGTCCGAAAA
>PKSX01000073.1 GCA_002869435.1 Marinilabiliales bacterium
TGGGGTGGAACCAAACTGCTGAAAACATATCATATGGAAGATGAGTTTGAGAACATAGGCGAGGTTTGGCTATTGAGTGCTGTAAAAGGCCAGGAGAGCATAATATCTAATGGATTTCTGGCCGGAAACACACTTGGCGAACTCAGCGAAATATACATGGGTGATTTACTGGGGGAAAATGTTTTTGATCAGTATGGATCAGATTTTCCGCTGTTGATAAAAATTCTGGATACATCTGACTGGCTTTCTGTCCAGGTACACCCCGACGACGAACTGGCACAGAAGAAGCACAATATACCCAACGGTAAAACCGAAATGTGGTATGTTATGAATGGCGGAGAAAAAGCTGAGATCATTAGTGGGTTTAATGGAGTCTGCGACAGAATAAAACTTAAAGCAGCCCTTGATAACAATACAGTTGGAGAGCTATTGCAATCATATAAAACCGAAAAAGGTGATCTGTTTTTCACACCATCAGGTATGATTCATGCCATTGGCCCCGATGTTACTCTTGCAGAAATACAGCAAAGCAGTGATACCACCTATCGGTTATGGGACTGGAACCGCAAAGACAAAGATGGTAACACGCGTGAATTGCATATTGACGACGCTCTTGACGCATTAAAATATGAACACGAAGAAGGAGGCAAATTAGAATACCTTGCTCCCGAAAACGGTAGCAGCAACCTTGTTTCATGTTCATCATTTACAACAAATATCATTAAACTTGACAGCGGAATGCTTCTTCAGAAAGACCTGTTCCCGATTGACTCATTTGTGCTTTATCTCTGCACGGAAGGAAGCGCCAGAATAACCTCAGAGGCGGGATCTGAAGCCATTTCCACAGGAGAGTTATTAATGATTCCTGCTGTTTTAAATGATATTCAAATCGTAGCTGCCGAAAACAGTACTATTCTGGAAACTTATATGGCATAAAAAAATCCTGCTACGTTTGCAGCAGGATTTTCAAGAATATGATTTCCCAGATTATTTACTGGTAATTTTAAACTCTGTACGACGGTTAAGCTGACGTCCTTCATCTGTATCATTGCTGGCAATTGGTTTATCAAAGCCATAACCCACATAAGTCATACGATCAGCAGAAATTCCAACGCCAATAAGGTAGTCAACAACTGATTTTGCACGTCTTTCAGACAATCCTTTATTATAAGCTGCACTACCTACGTTATCGGTGTGACCGGAAATCTCAATTTTGATTGTTGGGTTTTCGCGAAGCAACTGAGCAAGTCTTTCAAGCTCTGCTTTTGACTCAGGACGCAAGGTAGACTGGTTGAAATCGAAGAATATATTTCGAAGTACAATTTCCTTACCCACTTCAACCTTCTTAAGGTAAATGTCTTTCTCTATTTCCTGATAAGCAGCAGCGTTTGGTATATCGAAATTCTCTGAATGGAATAAATATCCGTCCGCATTCACAGCAATACCATAGTTTTTACCTGATGGAAGTGAAACCAGGTATTTACCGGTAGCACTGTTGGAAGTAAATGTAGCCAACTGTTCACCTGTAGTATTATCGGTAAGAATAATTTCTGCTTCAACAGGGTCTTTAGTATCGTCGTCAAGAACACGCCCTTTCAGAAGAGTTAGCGATGCAGTCATTACATCAACAGTATTCTCCATTACGGTTTCACTAACAGGCTCGGTTCTCCATGCAATCAGATTGTCTTCTGAGTTAGTACTTAGTGGTTTCTCAAGTAAAAATGTAATCAGGAAAATATCCTGTTCACCTATTCCACCGGCACGTGCAGAACTCATATAAGCATGCTGTCCGCTGGCACTGATAGAGAAAAACACATCGTCATCTGCAGTATTGATTGGATAACCTAAGTTTTCAGGCTCTGACCATTTGCCATTTTCATAGACAGATTTGAAAATATCAAAACCACCCATGGTTTTATGTCCTTTGGAACTGAAGTACAGAGTACGGCCATCAGGGTGAATGAACACAGCTTCTTCGTCATAAATTGTATTAAGTTCCTTAAGGTTAATGGGATCATCCCACTTGCCTTTATCATCCATATAAGACACATAAATATCGCGGCCACCTACACCATCTTCACGATCACTTACAAAATACAGTGTACGACCATCAGGGCCGACTGAAGCACTTGATTCGTGATATTTGGTATTAATGGTCTTATCCATGCGCTTTGGCTTACCCCATTCGGTTCCTTTCAGTACGCATTCGTACAAATCTCCGCCGTTCTCTCCCTTATACACATAAAGGGTTTGTCCGTCAGGGCTCAGACCTACAGTTGCATCGTGGAGATCACTGTTCAGCGGTTTACCGGGATTAGTAACCTTCCAGCTTTCACCGGCACGGTCAGCAATAAGAATATCTTCATAATACTTACCATCCTGAGGATCACGTTTTTCTCCGGTTGTATTATCCCGACGTGATGTAAAAATCAGCATTGACTCATCGGCATTAATAATCGGACAATACTCGGGATACATGGTATTGATTGAAGCACCAAGGTTGTCAATAAAAACCTTCGCCGGCTTTTTAATCAATTCCATTCCGGTTTCACATTCAGCAATCTTCTTATTCAAAGCCGGAGCTACCTCATTATATTGTTTTGGTGTCAATTTGTTTTTATACGCTTTGTATTTTTCTATGGCCAGCTCAAATTCGTGGTTTTGATGATAGGCCTTTCCCAGCTGATAATACAAATCCTCTGCACAATGCGGATTAAGATCTTCAGCTATTTTTAAATGCTTCAGGGCTTTCTCCTTATCAAGTACTGTGTAACAAACTCCAATTTTATAATTCAGTAAAGCATTATTAGGATTAAAGGTGTTTGCTTTCAGGTAATAATTTAATGCATCCAGATACATCCCTCTTCCTCTGGCGTAGTATCCATCACCTTCTTTAATATCTTTAAGTGCCTGCTTCAACCCTTTTTTGTCATTGGGGAAATTTTTCTTATCAAATTCTACATTCTGTGCCTGAAGCATCATGATGGAAGCCATGAAGAATGTCAGACAAAAAGCAGCTGTATATTTTAAAACTTTCATAATGATTCTCCTTTCTTACTTACACATTTGTTTGGCATAGGTATCGGCAGACTTCACTCCTAATTCTGCAGCTTTTTTCCAGTCCTCACACGCACCATCAACATCACGAAGCATCTCTTTGGTATTAGCCCTGTTAAGGTATGCTGATCCATATGAAGAGTTTATGGTAATGGCTTTATCAAAGTCTTCCAGTGCACTTTCATAATCTTCGATCTTATATTTGGCACTTCCTCTATTATTAAATGCATAAGCATAATCGCTTTTCTTATCAATAGCTTTAGTGAAATCTTCTATTGCACCCTCATAGTCACCTTTTTCAAATTTAGCAAGGCCTCTGTTATTGTATGCAATATAATAATCAGGATCTGCACTTACTGCTTTTGAATATTCAAGAATCGCCTCATCATATTTTTCCATTTTACGATACACACTACCGGCATTATTATAAGCAAAAGCAAGCTTAGGATTGATCTTTACTGCTTCGCCATAGCAACGCAGAGCTTCTTCATAATCTTCCTTCATTTTATAACAACTACCCATATCATTGTAAGCATATGCGTAGTCCTTTTTTGCAACAACAGCCTTTTTATAGTCTTCAATAGCTGCGTCGTAATCTTTCTGATCGAAATACACGCTTCCGCGGTAATAATAAGATTGTGCGTGCATGTTATCGACCTCTATTGCAAGAGTATAATCAGCTTTCGCACCATCGAGGTCATTTGATTTGTATTTGAGTTGTCCACGCATAAAATATGCATTGGCAGTAGGCTCCAGCTCAATTGTTTTATTGAAATCGAGCATTGCCCCGTCTTTATCATTCAACTCTGTTTTAACAATTCCTCTGTTATAATAAGCCTTGGCAAAATCAGCTTTCATACTGATAGCCTCATCAAACTTTTTAAGAGCATCTTCCAATGCGCCTTTTTCAAAAAGAACCGTCCCTTCATTGTAGAGCCGTTCAGCCTTTTGCGGGTCATCGACCGGTACTTTAACCGTGTCTATCTGAGCTTGCATATTAAGCACGAAGCCCATGATAAATAAAAAGGAAATGAAATATTTCATAATGGTCGGAATTTTATATGCGAAGATACATATTTTTATAATATATCTTCTATAGTGAATATTATTCGGTGTGAAGCAATTATTAATCCAAAGGCTAAAAAGTTTTCATCAAGACCCTTGTTTTACAAATGAAATCATTATTTTAGCTGCAAAATCAGCATATGATATTAGAGGTTTCATTCAATACCAAAGCTACAAAAAAGTGTGTGTGTTTTTGTTATTGACTGATTCCAATCCGGAAAGATTTAAAATGGATTTGAATACTCGTATTTGAGTGGAACGAAAATTGCAGTTGTGGAACGAGAATAAACATTCAAAAAGATTAAAACTATGAAACGCACTGTATTAAGCCTCGGATTCCTGTTCAGCATCCTTATTGTTGCTGCCCAGATTAAACCCTACCATACAACAGGTATGGGTACAAACTACTCATATGCATTAATCGATGATACCGAAAACGGAAGGGTAATTCCACGTTATGCTCCGTTTTGGAACATAAATAATAATTACCATTTTGACTTTTCAAAAAATTTCGGAATGTTTGCCGGATACAGCATTGGCAACGTTGGATTCATTGTTGAATGGAATGACTCATTAAAAACAAAGAAAAAATTCCGCACCTATAATATCGGAGTACCCATTGCTTTTAAAATTGGCACTTTCGACCCCGATGAGCCATTCTACTTCTTTTTTGGCGGAGCCATGGAAATACCTTTTCATTTCAAAGAAAAAACTTTTTATGATGGGAAAAAAGTAAAAAAAACCAGAGAATGGGGTTCTGAAAGGGTAAATCTATTACAACCATGTCTGTTTGTAGGCATTACATTTCCGAACAAAAACACATTGAAATTTTCTTATTATCCGATGGATTTCCTAAACACAGGATATACAGAAAACATTAACGGAACACCATATCAGCCGTATGCAAACTTCCTGCATTCCAATATCATCATGATTACTTATGGTGCCGGACTTACCCGAGTAAAGAAAAAATAAAGCAATAATATGAAAGCCAAAGATCTGATTTTCGCCCTCCTTTTCATTCTCATTTTCCTGCCATTTTTTGTCTTCCCTGAAGCCTATGAATGGTTCACAAAAACAACCAAAGAACATGGATTTTTAATGAGTTTTGTTAAATTCGCCATATTGGCCACCATGGGTGAAAGTCTGGGGCTCAGAATTAAGACCGGCAAATACAATTTCAAAGGTTTTGGCCTCCTGCCCCGTGCAATCGTTTGGGGCTTTCTCGGATTCTTTATTTTTATTGCGTTTAAAATATTTGCAACCGGCACTCCGGTATTCCTGGATTATATGGGGTTGAAAGATGTTATGGTGAATTTCACCAGTCCTGATTTCAATACCACTAAGCTTATAACAGCATTTTTCATCAGTTTCTTCATGAACCTGATCTTTGCGCCGGTTATGATGACATTTCACAAAATAACCGATACTCATATTGAGCAAAAAGGTGGTAAAATAACAGCTCTCTTCACAGACATTCCCATAGGAAGAATTATGAGCGAAGATATCAACTGGAAGGTGCAATGGGGCTTTGTTTTCAAAAAGACCATACCTTTTTTCTGGATTCCGGCACACACCATTACATTTATGCTTCCACCTGAATTCCGTGTACTCTTTGCTGCTGTTTTAGGCATAGCCCTGGGTGTAATTCTGGCCATTGCCAGTCAGATGAATAAGGCGAAATAGAAGTTTTATCTTCTTATTGTAGCCGCAACCTTTTTCGTCAATGACTTATATACCAGCTCATAACTCCCGTCTATTAGTATCTTAAGGAGTTTATCATCAAATTGCTCCACATCGGAAACGGTTATCCAGTGCATTTTATTCATATGATATGCACCTTCAATATTTGGGTATTTTTCACGTAATTCTACTGCATATTCTGGATCACATTTTAGTGTAATGGCAAAGTCATGATTCAGCCCTGTTAGGGCAAACATTTTGCCGCCCACCTTAAATACCAGGGTAACATCATCAAACGGGAATTCTTCGGTTACACCGGCTTTGGCCATACAGTATTCTCGATAAGTCTCGATATTCATTTCGGCTATTTTGAAATCCAGTATTGAGGATTTTGCAGGGTTTTTTCATGCCAAACCTCAAAATGAAGGACATACTGGTTATTATCGTTCTTGCCTACAGGTCCGAGTACTTGCTTAGCCGTTACCTGCTGATCTTTTTGCACTTTTACCGAAGTTATATTCGAGTATACGGTTAGATATTCACCGTGCCGAATAATTATCGCTTTATTGCCATTCGGAAGGCCAATAATTCCACTTACTTTTCCTTCAAAAACGGATCTTGCATTTTCTCCGGAAGGAACACTAATATCGATTCCATTGTTTTTAACCTTAATACCAGCAAGAACCGGATGCGGATGTTCGCCAAAAGTACCAATAATAATTCCCTGAGGCACCGGCCATGGCAACCGCCCCTTGTTGCCCTCAAAAGTATTTGATATACGTTGTTCCTCAGGGCTCAGTACAAATTCGGTTTTATTGTCGTTATTATTCGTATTGTTATTCTCGGCCGCATTGTTTTTTCGGCTTTCCTCAATTTCCTTTGAAATAATTGCCTGAATCTGTCCCTTTAGTTTATTGGCTTGCTGCTGTTGTTTTCTAAGCTGCGATTTCAGTTCTTTTTCCCTGTCTTTCAAATCATCGGCAATATCTTCCTGCTCTTTCTTCTGCTGATCAAGCTGAATCTTTTTCACTTCCAGCTCTTTAAGCAATGCTACTTTTTCTGCCCTTGCATCTTCAAGTTCTGCAATATTCTGCTCAATTTCGGCTTGCATTTCAATTATTTTGTCGGCCTGCCTCCTTCTAATTGCAGAATACTCCTGAATATATTTCATTCGCTGAAAAGCCTGGGTCATACTCGAAGAACTGAAAATATACATGAGTTTCATTTCCGGACTCCGGGTGAGGTATGCAAAATATATCATCTGCGCATATTCATCTTTGAGTTGCTGTAGCTCCTCTTTCAATGAATTAATCCTCGCTCGCTTATTCGCAATCTCTTCTTTTGTGGCCTCAACAGACGCGGTAATATTATCAATCAAAGCCTGCTGTGCTCTTACCTGCGAATTGATAAGCTGCAGTTGCTCAAGACTGAGATTTTTACTTTCATTGTTTTTTCTGATCAGTTCAGAGGTGATAGAAATCTGCTTTTCGAGTTTTGCCTTCTCATTTTCCAGCTCAGTTTTAGTCTGTGCCAAAAGCTGAAAAGAAATAAAAAACAGCAATAATAAAACAAAATACCTCACTATTCCTCTCCTTCTTTCATGGGTTTATAACTGGAAGGAATAGTAAAAGGAATAGTGACTTCCTCATCTACTTTAATTTTCTCGTATGCAACATCAATAATCAGCTTGTTTTCAGCATCCACTTTTACCGTATATGAATTGGGAAATAAAGCATTTCCGATTTTTTCAAAAAACAAATAGTCAATTGTAAGTTTATTATTTTCCTTTTTAATCTCCTTAATCTGTTGCCGAACAATTTTATATGTTTCAGGATTTATCCACATATCCTGCACGAGAACCTTATCAATATCAGATTGATTCTCAACATAGTTTTTTAACTTTTTCCGGCCAATGGTAGAAATTCTGTAGAACAGGTCATCCTCGCCTACTTTAAATACATTGTTCTCATAATAATTGAAGTCATTTCCGGTAAGAAAAGCCTGAAGCATATCAAAATCAAATGGAGTATTCAGTAAATCATTAATCAGTTGGTAGTCACCTCTGAAATAGGTTTTCTTTATTCGGTTTATCATCTTTACACTGTCATTGGTAATGTATACCCTGAAAGCTTCTATACCCAATGCAGGAGAAATAGAAAGCCATATTTCCCTATCTTTTACAATTCTGAGGTTTCCTGAAAAACTTGTGCCTTTATCTTTAGAATCTGTTGCCGTTGCTGAAAATTTTAAACTTATGGTGCGAAAATTAAATTGCGCCTCCTTCATTTTTTCAAAAATGATGTCAACGCCTTCTTCATTTTTCACGACTTCTTTTATTTCCTTTTTAGTTTCACGTTTCAATCTGCAGGATAATGCAATCACAACCAGAAACAGGATAGTAATTATATACAGGACTCTATTCATAGTATTTTCTGTCGTCAATTTTTTTATCAATCAAATCTCCGGATCCACCAAGTTCTTTAGCTTTTTGCCACTGCGCCACGGCAATGTCTACTCTGCCGAGGAAATACAATATATCACCATAATGCTCTACGATATCTGCATCCTTATTTCCTCCATATTCCAGTGCTTTCTCAATATAGCCCACAGCCTCATCATACTTTTCTTGTCTAAAGAGGATAAAAGCATAAGTGTCCAGATAAGCCGTATTATCAGGTTCCTTATCAACAAGAGGTTTCATTCGATTTAATGATTCATCAAGCTCTCTGTTTCTCAAAGCCAGATAATAAGAGTAATTATTAATCGCCATGTGGTTATCGGGATCAAGTACCAACAAATCCTCAAACATTTCATCAGACTTGGAATGACGGGCAGTGTGGTGATAGGATTCGGCCAGTACAAACATGCACTGAGTTTTAACCTCCTTATTATCGTAAATAAGGTCGAGTGCCATTTCCAACGGCATTATTGCCCCTTCAAATTCATTCGTTTCAAAATATGCAAGTCCGTTATAGAACCAGCTAAGACCCTGTTCAGGAAATAAAGTCACCGCATCAGACGAGTATTTCTGCAGTTTGCCAAAATCTTTATCATCATATAATGCCTTCATGAGTGAAGACCAAACTAAAAACTTGCTACTATCATTCTCAAGAGCAAGCTCCCATTTTTCAATTGCTCCCTTGGTATCTCCATTATTCCTGAGAATATCGGCATACATAGACCATGCTTTAGCATCATCGTCATGCACATAAACCAGGGTGTCCATCAACTGATACAGATAGACAGTATCGCCATAAGCCGAACCTGCATCGTAAAAATTATAAAGGATTTTTACTTTTTCATCTATCAGCAAATCTGTGGATGCAATGGCTTTTAAAAGCTCTTCCTGTGATTTTTCGATACGACCCGCTGCACGATAATACTCAGACAGATAAATATGAGCATATCCGTTGCCGGGATCCACTTCCTGCAAAAGAAGAATCTTCTCGTATGCAAGGCTAAGCTTCCCTTCCATCATATAAAACTCAATCAGCACTTTCAAATACTCCGGATTACCGGGGAAATTTTCAGCCAGTTTTTCCAGTTCCGCAATGGCCTTATTGTCCTGACGACTCATAACGTAAATATAATATCTGCGAATGCAAATCTCTTCAGAAACCCCGTGAATATCCTCCAGCTCATTATATACTGCAACTGCTTTGTCGTCTTTTTTAGCATTAATCCAAGCTTCAGCCTCAGACATATACAAATCGTAGTTTTCGGGATCTGCTTTTATTAATTCGCGATATACAGAAGCGGCATCTTCAAACCTGCCACCACTTTCAAAAATTCTGGCTTTTGCAATTTTATACCATTTATTGGCCGGATCAATTTTAATCGCCAGATCTATCATTTCAATGGCTTCGTCGGTTTTGCCTTCAGAACCTTTTATGAGGGAAAGTTCATAAAGTGATGCATCGTGCAAAGGATCCTTGGTAAGAATAAACTGATACAAATCCATTGCTTTGGAGAGATTTCCAAGTATTTTTTCTCTTGTAGCGTCAGTAAAAACTGAAGTTAACGCCATTCGCTCCCTATCATTAAGTCTGTTATGCTTTCGCATGGCTTTTTGATACGGCGAACAAGATGCCAGTATTACAAACGCAAGTATGGGAAACAACTTTATCATTGACTGATTACGGTGAAATCACCAATATTTAGTTCTTTATGTTTTTCCTTGTAATCAACGTAATTACCCAGCATGGAGTTGTCAAAATTGGCATTTTCTATTTTGCTGTTCGACTGAATAATGGAATTGGTAATGATACATTGCGATAGCTTTGACCCCTCACCAATTGAAACATGCGGTCCAATGATGGAATTACTCAATTTTACATTCTCTCCGATATAACATGGTGGAATAATGATTGTGTTTACAGCCTGAACCGAATCTTTTATGAGTTTTTCACCATTTGAGTTTTCCAAAATGCGCTGATTGGTATACACGGTTGCATTTTTATTACCACAATCGAGCCATTCCGGGACGGAGTACACGGAGAATTTTGTTCCCTTATTCATCATGTTCTGCAACACATCGGTAAGCTGATACTCGCCACCTTTCATTATATTATTATCAATCAGGTATTGCAGTTCACTTTTGAAATTTGCACCGTTTTTGAAATAATACACCCCAACAATGGCCATGTCAGATACAAAATCTTTCGGTTTTTCAACAAATCTGGTTACCTTACCCTGATTATCGGTTAGAACCACACCAAATGCTGAAGGATCCTCAACGGAGTGCACCCAAATGCTGCCATCGCTTTCAAGATCCATTTTATCATTGGTTCGAAACAAAGTATCTGCAAACGCCACAACTACACTATCGTCGAGAGAATCAGCAGCACAATGAATTGCGTGCGCAGTTCCTAAAGCTTCCTGCTGGTAATAAATTTTTCCTTCAGAGCCTGCATTTTTAGCTATCTGAAGCAGGGTCTGTTCAACCTCCGGCCCAAAATCACCCACAATAAATGCAATTTCATCAAGGTCTTTTCCAATTACATTTACAATGGCTTCCACCAGACGCTGAACAATTGGTTTTCCTGCAATACGAATAAGAGGCTTAGGTATGGTAAGGGTATGCGGTCGCATCCTTTTCCCCATTCCAGCCATTGGTATTATCAGTTTCATGAATAATTTTTTGCGTTTTACAAACCTGTATGTCCTGAGCCAGTGCCACCTGCAAAGAAGCCAGCTCCATATTCATATAGAAAAGCATGCAAATCCCCACCTACCGAAAACCACTTTTGGCAGGCAGGCAGCGAGTTACTGCTCTTGCTATCAATGTCTATTTTCATGCAGGAACTATTATAACGTACAAAAGTAAGATTTTTTGTGAAAACAGGCGTGGAAAATCGACAAACACGAGTCTCAACAAAGAACGAAATAAATCGTATTTTCGCATAAAGATTTCTGATATGCCACGAGTGAAAAAGAAATATCTAATCCTGCTTGCTGTTGCCTCCGGTCTTTTGCTTAGCGCTGCATGGCCATTGCGGGGTTTTCCGTTCCTTTCTCTCATAGCCCTGATCCCTTTGCTTTTTATACTTGAACAAATCAGAAAAGAACCTGATCGTTTCAGGTGGATGGCCTCGTTCAGATATACATATCTGGCTGTATTTATCTGGAATTTACTTACCACATGGTGGATATGGTATTCCACTGAAATTGGGGCCATTTTTGCCGTAATTTTCAATAGTATGATTATGGCTCTGGTTGTGCAGCTTGCCGTTTTTGCCCGGACAAAAATTAATCCTGCAAAAGGCGGCCACATCATACTTCCGGTATTCTGGCTTGCCTTTGAATTTGCACACAGGAGCTGGGAACTCTCGTGGTCGTGGCTGGACCTAGGCAATGTTTTTGCGACCAGAATTGAATTCATACAATGGTACGAGTACACCGGAACCCAGGGCGGAACCCTTTGGATATGGATTATCAATATTCTCTTGTTTGAAATCATAAAAGGAATATTCTTTACATCGCTTATTAAGAAAACCAGGAACTGGCTGGCAGGTATTACATTGTTTTTCCTCATAGTTCCCATAACAATTTCACTTGTTCGTTTTTATACATACGAGGAAAAAAGCAACCCGGTTGACATTGTTGTTATTCAACCAAATATTGACCCCTGGGAAGAAGAATTTTCACTTTCGATACCTGAAGTTCTCGACCGAATGCTTACCCGGGCTAAAGATATTGCCGACACCAATGTAGATTTCTATGTTGCTCCGGAATCAGTAATCCAGGAAGGCATGTATGAAGACGAATTTGAATACTCCAGATCACTGGCCGGAATAAGAGATTTTTTACGGTTATACAGTCCGGAGGCAAAATTCGTAGCCGGTGCAGGCACATTCCATATGTTTAAGCCCGGCGAAGATATCCCCCCTTCTGCCCGGCAATACAATAACACAGAGCTTTATTACGAAGCATATAACACAGCATTGTTTTTTGATGTTAATGAGAAAGTTCAATCCTATCATAAATCGAAACTTGTACCGGGTGTGGAGCATATGCCATTTGGTGGACTTATTAAACCTATTGAAGAATATGCAATAGATCTTGGCGGAACGACAGGAACTCTTGGAAGAAGTCCCGAAAGGACTGTTTTTTATGGCGGAATAGTTCCTGTATCACCTGTTATTTGTTATGAAAGCATTTATGGTGAATTTGTCTCCGGATTTGTAAAAAATGGAGCAGAGATCATAATGATAATTACCAACGATGGCTGGTGGAAAAACACTGCAGGACACAGGCAACACCTGGCATACGCATCGTTAAGAGCCATTGAAACCCGACGCAGCATTGCCCGGTCGGCCAATACCGGAGTATCATGCTTTGTTAACCAGAAAGGAGAACAGTTTCTGCAAACCAAATACTGGGAACCTGATGTTATCAGAATGGAGATTAACGCCAACGACTGCATTACTTTCTATGTAAAATACGGGGACTATCTTGGCCGGTCTGCAGCAATGGCTTCAATATTGCTGCTATTAATTGGTGTGGTAAGACATTTTATGCGCAAGTACACAAAATTTGAGGTTGTAGAATGAAGTATTTATCATTTGTAAAATTCTCTCATTCCATTTTCAGCCTGCCTTTTGCGCTTATTGGCTTTCTTGAAGCATTGAAAGTGAGACCAGATGCTGATTTGATTTGGCTGAGTGGATTTACATTGCTGGCTCTTGTATCTGCCCGTACAGCAGCCATGGGTTTTAACCGAATAGTTGACAGACACATTGACGCAAAAAATGAAAGAACAGCAAAACGTGAACTTCCTTCGGGAAGAATGTCAATCGCAGCTGCATGGCTGGTTGTAATGATAAGCATTGTCGTGTTTATTTTCAGTGCATACAAGCTAAACATGCTGGCTTTCTATCTGAGTCCGGTTGCTCTTTTCGTAATATTATCGTACAGCTATACCAAGAGATTTACTTCACTTTCGCATTTTATTCTTGGGATGGGTCTGGGCATTGCTCCTGTAGCTGCCTTTATTGCTGTAACAGGCAACTTCAGTATACCTCTGATATTTTTGGGTGTCGGGGTCATGCTCTGGACTGCAGGTTTTGACATTATTTATGCTTTGCAGGATCTGGATTTCGATAAAAAAGAAAATCTTCATTCCATACCGGTTAAACTTGGAGAAAAAAACTCAAAAATACTGGCGCTGCTCACTCATATCGTAAGCACCGGGTTGATTATTTATTTCTGGTTTGGATATTCGGGAAAAGTCATTCCCGGAATCGGTACTTTATTATTTTCAATTCTGGTCTTTTATCAGCATATTATAGTACACCGACACGGATTAAGTAAAATCAATCTTGCATTTTTCACTCTAAACGGTATGGCGGGATTATTATTAGGTCTTGCTTATTTAATAGAGTTTTTGATATAAAAAAACCACGCTCTCGGCGTGGTTATGGGTTTAATACTCGTCTTCATTAAAAAAGAAATCTTCTTTACTGGGGTAATCCGGCCACAAGTCCTCAATACTCTCATAAACCTCCTCTTCATCTTCAATGTCGCGCAGATTTTCAATAAGTTCCATCGGGGCTCCTGAACGAATAGCGTAATCGATAAGCTCATCCTTCGTAGCCGGCCAGGGTGCGTCCTCAAGTTTGGATGCCAATTCTAATGTCCAATACATACTTACCTCCCGATTTTATTGCAAAAATTATCAATTTCGTCGCCGAAATCAAGTTTTTCGTTTTTTTTAGACACTTTCCTAAAAAATGTCGGCAAATATAATAAAATTTTCATCGAAAAAACCAAGAAAATTCAATGCCTACTAAAAATAATGCGGAACAGACTGATTTTATTGCTCTTCTTTTTTCGGTTTATAAGCTGATTTGTTTAATATTTCCTGCGAATTTGTATTCTTCAGGACAGTTTCCACATCTACATCTTTGTTTCGTGCCATATATGCACGCACAATCTGCCATCCGATAAAACTACCTACACGAGGTGCACTGGTACGCGAAAATGCAGAAGTAAAAGGAGCTTCGCCAATAAATTTATTGATATCCCTGTATTCGGTTGTGTATAATAAATCATGTTCAATGAAAAACCCCCACACATTTCCTTGATTAATATCTGCCCAGTAAAACTGAGGTGCGGAATATCCTATTTTTATTGAATCTTCACGATCCTCAACCACAAGGTCAGTAAAATACAATAGTTTACCATTATATACCATGAAATCGAGCAACGTTTTTGGATCAACTGCCATGGACTCAATATATGCCCGGGCAATTTCCCTAGCACAGTTTACAATAAGATAATCAGGGGTCATTCTATTACTCACATAATCGGGTATTCCCCACATGGAATAAATTGGAAAATCCTCTCCCAAATACATATCAAGAGCAATCACCAGGGTATTATCTGCATATTTAACCGGGAATTGCATGTCGCCACCCGAAACATAAGTAAACACTTGCGGGACCTCCCAGTCGGGTAAATAATACTTAATTTTCCTGAACATTTTGGTAAGTTCCAGCTCCAGTGACGAGAGATCTTTGTATTGCTTCATCACCTCAGCATAAAGAGATTTTATGGTAGCATCTTCAAGATATTGCTTCATCACCAGTAAATTCATACTATCTTCAAGCTGGTCAACATCATAGAAGAAAGAGTATTTATCTTTCATTTTCATGAGCCCTTCCTTCAGACTGTCGGTTGGAATAGCAAAAAGGTCTTTCTCATACCTGTCAATCTTCACAACAATACTGTTTAGTGAATCTAACTGGCTTTGACCAATGTCTCTCATGTAATCTTTTTTCTCCCTATCACAAGAGCAGGAATCAAAAAGAATCGCAACAAAAAGTGTAAAAGCCAGAATAAGAGCGACTTTCGAAATGCGAAAAAATATTTTCGGTTTCATAAAAATGATTAAATTTGTCATTCAGTAATTAAAACTCAAAAGTATGAAAAAGATTGTATTTGCAGCAATTGCTTTATTTCTGATCTTAGGTACTGCTCACGCACAGGATCAAAAACTCTTTCGCTTCGGGCTATCAGGTAGTGCCGGTATGTCATGGATGAAACCGGATCAGGACTCACTCGAGTATCAGGGATCAAAATTCGGCGTTGGTTATGGTTTTGTTGGTGAACTTAATATTGCATCTAATTTTTCTCTTGTAACAGGTTTTGATGTTTCATATATCGGAGGTAAACTGCAACAGGCTGGTGTAGTTCATGCTTTTGATTCTGCCAACATTTTACTTTCAACCAAAAATTCAACCTACAAACTGCAATATCTGGATATTCCGTTTACGCTGAAAATGAAAACCAATGAAATTAATTACATAGTGTACTATGCAAGAATTGGTGGATCATTTGGTATTGCACTCGGCGGAAAAGCAGAAGATGAATTCGTTTCTATTGGCGGAGCTAAAAACGAGACTATAAACATAGACAAACTTGGTAGTGACATGGCTTTCATGCGTGCCAATTTTGTAATTGGTGCCGGCTTTGAATATTCTCTGGGCGGATCAACTACCGCATTGGTTGAGGCATCATTTACGAACGGACTTACATACTTACTTGACGACACCAAAGCAATCGGAAACTTTATGGCGCTGAAATTCGGCATCATGTTCTAGTTGTACTTTTTTCATACTTAATTTCTATTGTGAAGGATGAAAATTGCCCTTGCGCAAATAAATACACACACCGGTCATTTTGAAAAAAACCGGAATAAGATTCTCGAAAATATTCAGAAAGCGAAAGACAATCAGGCTGATCTGGTTGTCTTTCCTGAATTAAGCATATCGGGTTATCCTCCCCGTGATTTTCTGGACTTTGATGATTTTACCGAGCAATGCATCAAAGAAGTAGAAACCATTGCCGGAGCCTCAGAAGGAATTTCAGTAATTGTAGGCAGCCCTGTTTTCAATAATAATGAAAGTGGGAAAATGCTATACAACGCAGCCATTTTAATTCAGGATGGTAAGATTGTGCAGGAATTCCACAAAGCTTTGCTTCCAAATTACGACGTGTTTGATGAGTATCGCTATTTTGAACCCGGGCGAGAATTTTCACTGGCTAATATCAACAACAAAAAAGTTGCCGTTACTGTTTGTGAAGACCTTTGGAATATTGACGGACAGGCACTATACATTAAAGATCCCATGGATGTGCTTGGTCCGCAAAATCCGGATTTCATCATAAATATTGCCGCATCTCCTTTCAGCTATACTCAGCGGGACAGAAGACGTGAAGTTTTGGCCTGGCATGCAGGAAATCAGAAAGTGCCTGTAGTTTACGTAAACAAATGCGGAGCACAAACCGAGCTTATTTTCGACGGAGGCTCCATGGTGATGATGCCCGACGGAAAAACTTCGGTTGAAATGAAATATTTCGACGAAGACTTTTGCATTTTTGATACTGAAAATCCGGCAAGTGACTGTGTGGCTAAACCTTTTGTCAAAATGGAAGCCATTTATAGTGCTTTGGTCATTGGCGTTCGGGAATACTTCGAAAAAATTGGCTTCACGAAAGCTGTTTTAGGACTCTCCGGCGGAATTGACTCGGCTTTGGTTTCTGTTATTGCTGCAGAAGCTTTGGGTGCAGAAAACGTTATGAATATTCTGTTGCCCTCCGGATTCAGTTCAGACCATTCGGTAAATGATGCACTTGAGCTGTGTAAAAATCTGGGCAGCCCGCATGAAATAATAAATATTGAGGATGGTTTTCAAACTACGCTCAAAACTTTGAAACCACAGTTTGGTGATCTGCCATTCAATGTGGCCGAAGAAAACATCCAGGCCAGACTGCGTGCCGTTATTTTAATGGCTTATTCCAATAAATTTGGCAATATTCTCCTTAATACGTCCAACAAAAGTGAAGCTGCAGTGGGCTACGGAACCTTGTATGGCGACATGGCCGGAGCACTTTCTGTTATTGGTGATTTGTACAAAACAGAAGTCTACGAGCTGGCTCATTATATAAACAGGGACAAAGAAATCATTCCGAATCACATTATTACTAAGGCTCCTTCTGCAGAACTGAGGCCCAACCAAAAAGACAGCGACTCGCTGCCCGATTACGAAATACTGGATAAAATACTTCACGCCTATATTGAGCAAATTCTGGCCCCGCAGGAGATTATTGATCTCGGATACGATGAAGCTTTGGTTCGGAGGGTTTTGAAAATGGTCAATATCAATGAGTATAAGCGTTTTCAGGCGCCTCCGGTTTTGCGTGTAAGCCCGAAATCATTTGGGATGGGACGACGGATGCCTTTGGTGGCAAAGTATTTGGCGTAATTTCAATTTTCCACTGCACACTATTAACATATATCATACATTAAAATTGATTTCCGAATAATTTCTGTTTAAATTTGCATTCCATGCATACACATAATCAGGCACAAAGAACAAAACTTGGTTACCGTGCAGGAATTGTTTCTCTGCTGGTAAATACGGTATTATTTGTATTCAAGTACTGGGCGGGAATTGTCTCCGGTTCTGTAGCTCTTATTGCGGATGCATGGCATACACTTAGCGACAGTCTTACTTCTGTTATTGTAATAGTCGGTGTAAAGTTATCGAGCAAAAAAGCTGACGGGAAACATCCATACGGATATGGTCGCTGGGAACAAATTGCGGCTATCTTTATTGCTGTAATTCTGGCTATTGTTGCATATGAGTTTGGACGGGAAAGTATAGAAAGACTTAAAGCAGGCGAGACTGCCAATTTTGGTCTGATTGCAATTATTGTTACAGCCGCGAGTATACTCGTAAAAGAAGGTCTGGCACAATACACATTATATCTTGCCAGAAAAACAGGAAACACCTCCATTAAAGCAGATGCATGGCATCACAGAAGTGATGCATTAAGCAGTGTTATAGTTCTTGCCGGAATTTTCCTGCGCGATTATTTCTGGTGGATCGACGGGGTTTTAGGCTTAATAATTTCTGCATTACTATTTTATGCCGTTTTCTCCATTATGCGAGAATCCATTAACAAACTTCTTGGCGTTGAGCCTGATCAGGAAATGATTGAAAAAGTTAAAGCTGTTACCTGCAGTTGCGCCGGATTTGATGTGGAAGCCCATCATTTTCATTTACACAATTACGGCGATCATAACGAGCTTACTTTTCACATTGTGCTTGAAGAAACCATGAACATTAAAGAAGCACACGACCTGGCCGACAGAATTGAAGGAAAAATCAGAGAAAAACTAGAGATTGAGGCTACTATTCATATCGATCCTCGAGAAAGTGCAAACAAGAACAGCAAATAGAACTTGCACCCACTTCCCAAAATACTTTACCTTTGTTTGCGTTGCTATTAGACCATGAAAAGGCTGCTGCACCTTATTTTTCTATTTCTGCCCGTTCTGGCATTATCTCAAAATGATGTTCCCGAACAGAAAAAGGTGCTGCAATTTCCTTATCCTGATACATTTTTACTTGATGAAAACACTGTTCTTCCGGAAAGCATTGTTATTATGACCGGCTCTGGAAATATCATTGGTAAAACCGATTTCCAATTCGACATCAATACACACTGTATAATTTTCACCAACCCGAATGCCCTGGGGACCGATTCACTTATCATCAGGTACAAAGCTATGTCGGTAGATATAAGCCAGGAGTTTTTTCACAAGGACACCAGCCTGCTTTACCCTGAACTCGATAATTTTTACAACCCCTTTGAACTTAATGATAATGCTTCTGATGGTGAGTGGCTTCAAACCGACGGGCTCGATAAATCGGGAAGCATTACCCGTGGATTCAGTATCGGAAACCGACAGGATGCATCGCTTAACTCATCACTAAACCTGCAGCTTTCGGGCAAACTAAATAATGATCTTGAAATTCAGGCTGTGATTTCCGATGATAATATTCCCATTCAGCCCGAAGGAAATACGCAACAGATTCAGGAATTTGATAAAGTATTTATCCGGCTTCAGAAAGATGAAACGGCATTAACGGCAGGAGATATTGAATTATTTGCTCCGGAAACTTCTTATTTTATGAAATACAGCCGCAAATCGCAGGGAGGTGATTTCAGAACCGTGTTCTCACCGGGATTGGCTAATGAAGATAAAATAGCGTTTTCAGTTAGCGGAGCCTTTGGAAAAGGAAAATATACCCGCCAAACGCTGAATGTTATTGAAGGAAACCAGGGGCCCTACAAACTTACCGGAAACAATAACGAAACTTATATAATTGTACTTGCCGGTAGCGAAAAAGTTTATCTGGATGGACAAGAACTTACCCGCGGTATGGAAAATGATTATATCATCGATTATAATACTGCTGAAATTACGTTTACATCCAGAATTCCGGTTACTGCGAATTCAAGAATTGTAGTGGAATTTGAATATTCAGACAAGAATTTCGCCCGCGCAGTGATTGCTTCAAACATGGAATACCAGAGTGGGAAATTCAGCGCAGGATTTAGTGTATTCTCGGAAAAAGATTTAAAAAATCAAAGCATACAGCAGGATTTAAGCGATGATGAGAAATTACTGCTTTCACAAATTGGCGACAGCCTGCAAGATGCACTTTTCCCGGGAATTGACAGCATCGGTTTTACCAATGAATACGTCTTGTATGCCATGATTGACACGCTGGGCTACGACAGTGTTTTCATTTATTCCACCAGCCCTGATTCTGCATTATACCGTCTAAGTTTCAGTTATGTGGGCGAAGGCAACGGAAATTATGTACAAAGCAGTTCCAATGCCAATGGTCGTGTATATCAATGGGTGGTGCCTGTAGCGGGTGTACCACAGGGAGCCTATGAGCCGGTTAGTATTCTCATCACCCCAAAAGGAACAGAAATGTATTCCATGCGCATGCGATACGATTTTAATGAAGCTACATTTCTAAGCGGCGAATATGCCATAAGTAATACCGACCCCAACTTATTCAGTGAAATTGATGATGAAGATAATCAGGGGCAGGCTTTCAAATTACTGTTTAACAGAAACAGTAAACTAAACCGAAAGGATACCATTAATCCCTGGTCGCTCGAAAGTAAAGCTGTGGTAGAATACACCGATCAGTATTTTCAGGAGATACAGCGCTTCCGATCAGTAGAATTTGATCGCGACTGGAATCTCGGACTGTACGACGATGCAGCTAATGAGTATTTTGCATCCGCTTCATTTTTGTTCAGAAATACCACCGGCGATCGGTTTCATTTTCAAAGTGCAGGATTCATGCACGGAACAAACGATCCAGCATTAAGAAACAGCCTTGAGTTCATGAAGCAAAACGGAAAACTGAAGTTCTATGGAAACGGTGCCTACCTTTCGGCTCCAGGAACTAAAATTGAAAGCGAATTTGTTCAACACCTGGGTGGTATAGTGTATGATTTTGGCGTAATGGAAATTGGCGCGGAGGAACAGGGCGAGTATAATCGCATTTTCAGTAATATTAATGATTCTCTAAACATAAGTTCACTACAATGGTGGCAGGGCAAAGGCTGGATTAGTTTCAGCGATACGGCTAAAACCAAAACTGCGGAGTT
>PKSX01000087.1 GCA_002869435.1 Marinilabiliales bacterium
AAAAAGACAAACCTATGTTTCATGGTCCCGAAGAATGAGGGTCAAGAAACAGGTGCAACCATGCAATCTTCTTATACGCATACAGTTTAAAAAAAATTTCTTTCCACTTTTCACTTTCCACTTTCCACTCAATTATTTGAATTACTTTTGCCCCGTTATGCTTTTCGATCCGAATTTCCCCGAACATCCGCTTTATCTGCTGATTCTGCTTGGATCACTGGCATCTTCAGTATTTATTTTTCTGTTCTATTATTTTGTTTTCTTCAGCCGTCTGGCCTGGTACAAAGAAAAAACACCCAAAAAACAACGCTTACCATCCGTTAGCATTGTCATCGCTGCTAAAAACGAGTACCTCAACCTGAAAGAGAATCTGCCTTTCATCCTCACCATGGATTATCCTGATTACGAAGTTATTGTGGTTGACGATCATTCTCAGGACGACACCAATGAGCTATTGGCCGATTTCAAACTTATGTATTCGCGCTTGAAAGTACTGACCTTAAAAGACAGTCTCACTTTTTTTGAAGGAAAGAAATTTCCGCTCAGCATAGGCATAAAAGAAGCCAAAAACGAAGTTCTGCTGCTCACTGACGCCGATTGCAAACCCGCCTCCAACGACTGGATAAAACACATGGTTTCGCAATACGATGAAAACACGGAGCTGGTGCTCGGCTATGGCAAATTCTATCGCAGAAAATGGTCTTTGCTCAGCATGCTGGTGCGATATGACACTCTACATTCAGCTATACAGTACTTTTCTGCAGCCCTAAGCGGGTTTCCATATATGGGCGTTGGGCGCAACCTTTCATACAAGCGCAGGCTTTTTCTGGAATCGGACGGATTTACTTCCCATTACGATGTAATTTCAGGCGACGACGATATATTCGTAAGCCAGCATGCAAGAAAGAAAAACTGCCGAATCTGCCTACGGCCACAAAGTTTTGTTTATAGCCGAAGCAAAAAACGACTTGGTTCCTGGTGGCATCAGAAAAAACGTCATTTTACTACAGGAAAGCACTACAGATTCGGGACAAAGCTATATCTGGGACTTTATCATTTAAATACATTACTGTTTCCTGCAATTGCAATTACTGTGCTTTTGTTAAAATACAATATTCTAATTTCAGGATCGTTAATTTTAATGAAAGTAGTCTCGCAATGGATTATTTTCGGTAAAGCAGCAGGAAAACTCAAAGAAAAAAAATTATTATTAATTTCGCCCATACTTGAAATTGTATTTGCGATTGTGAATCCGTTAATACATATTTCAAATATGATAAAGCAACCCGGCAGATGGAAATAGGTGCAAACTTCACGGAAAAAGCCAAACGGGATTATGAACTGGTGGAAAGAGCCAGGAATGATTCCGACCAGAAAGCTTTTACCGAACTCATGAAGAATTACAAAGACGCCATCTATTTTCTGATGCTGAAAATGACCAACGATCCTCATGATGCGGAAGATCTGACCATTGAGGCATTTGGCAAAGCTTTTAAAAATATACATCAGTATACTCCCGACTTTGCTTTCAGTACATGGTTGTTTAAAATTGCCTCAAACAATTGTATTGATTTTATTCGCAAGAAGCGTTTGCATGTAACCTCATTAAATGATACTATTGATGAAGAAAACGATAGCGAACTATCACAAAACATTCCTTGCGAGCGTCCCGATCCGGAAGAAATCATCATGAAAAAGCAAAAAAATCATCTCATGCATGAGGTGGTTGACAAGCTCAAGCCACATTATAAAAAACTGGTTGAGTTGCGCTATTTCAAGGAGTACTCTTATGAAGAAATAGCAACGGAACTGAATTTACCATTGGGAACGGTAAAAGCACAATTGTTCAGAGCCCGCGATCTGCTTTATCACATCCTGAAAGAAAAACAGGGAACCATATAGCCACCATGAAAATCAAAACTTTCGTATTCAATTCATTTCTGGTAAACACCTATCTGATTCAAAATGATTCCGGTGAAGTCGTAATTGTTGATCCGGCATGTTATAATGATACAGAGCAAAATGAGCTTAAGAGTTATATAGAGAATAAGAGATTGAATGTTAAAATGGCTTTAAGTACACACGGCCACATCGATCACATTTTGGGAAATCAATTTGTACAGAAAACATTTAATTGTCCCTTACTTGCACATAAAGATTCAGAAATGTACTATAAGCATGCCCCCAGTTACGGGAGTGTGTTTTCTCTGGATGCATCTGATATAGGGTACCCTGACGGTGAACTGAACGATGGACAGGAAATTGAGCTTGGCGAGTTGAAATTTGAAATAATTTACACACCCGGACATGCTGAAGGTTCGGTTTGTATTCATATTCCCGAAGAGAAAGTTCTTTTTAGCGGCGATGTCTTATTTCAGATGGGTATTGGGCGCACGGACTTACCTGGCGGGAACTATAATGTTTTAATGGATAGCATTAAAAACAAGCTTTTCAATCTACCAGAAGAAACACTTGTTTATCCGGGACACGGACCATCGACCACTATTGGTGCAGAAAAGAATGAAAATCCTTTTTTCTGATTTCACTAAAAAAGTTTTGCAAATAAAAAATATCTTTCTACCTTTGCACCCCATTTAACCAAAGAAAGGAGTATTAAGAGATGATCATTGTAACACTTAAAGAGGGCGATACCATTGACAAAGCCTTAAAGAAGCTGAAGAGAAAATTCGAAAAAACCGGAATTTCACGCGAGCTTCGCGATCGTCAGCAGTATACAAAGCCTTCTGAAAGAAGAAGAGAGAAGAAACTCAAGTCTCTGTATCTGCAACGTATGATCTCTAAACAAATTAACGGTTAGTGCTTGACATTTGACCGTAAATTTCTTATATTTATCCCACTAAAGCAATTTAGTGGGATTTTTTGTATATGATTGAAGGGTATTTACAATATATTGCAAAGGAAAAACGATATTCTGCTCACACAATAACCGCTTACAAACAAGACCTCGAGTCTTTTGCCGCGTACATTAATGAACGGTACGAGTGTACAGATTTCACAAAAGTAAAGCAACAGATGGTTCGCTCATGGCTGGCTGAGTTGGCTGCAGAGCAGTATTCTGCCAAAAGCCTGCATAGAAAAAAAACCAGCCTTTCCGGATTTTTCCGTTTTCTAATATATAAAGGTATAACCGATCATAATCCGGCACGTAATGTTCCTGTACCGAAAATCAAAGAGAGGCTACCAATATTCATCGATGAGCAGGCTCTGCAAAAAGATAATAATCCGGAAATTTCTGACATGGAATTTCCCGAGCTAAGGGATTTGATGATTTTTGAATTACTTTATGCCACAGGTATGCGTCGCAGCGAGTTGATTAATCTCACTGACAGAAACATTGATTACAGCCGTAAAACAATAAAAGTGCTGGGGAAAAGAAATAAAGAACGATTAATTCCGTTTGGAAATAAATTGTTGACATTGCTTAAGCTGTACTGCGAAATGAGAGATTCATTTTTTGAAGATTTCCCAAAAGACGCAAATCTTTTGCTTACCAATGCCGGAAAAAAGATGTATCCGAATTTTGTGTATCGAAAGATCAATACTATGCTGGACAACCTCAGCACAATAAAAAAGAAAAGTCCGCATGTAATGCGACATACTTTTGCAACACATATGTTGAATAATGGTGCAGATTTATCTGCCATTAAAGAATTGCTTGGACATGCAAATCTTTCGGCTACTCAGATCTACACACATACAAATATTAAGAAGCTTCAGGAGGTTTACTCCAAAGCTCATCCTAAATCCTAAAAGTAAAGGAGGACATAATTATGAAAATTAACATCAGTTCAGTTCATTTCAAAGCAGACCAAAAACTTGAAGACTTCATTAAAGAGAAAGTTAACAAACTGGCCAGCACTTATGAAGACATTATCGGGGGTGAAATTACACTTCGGCTTGATAATTCTTCAAACATGGAAAACAAAATTACGGAGATTAGACTGAAAGTACCTGGAAACGATCTGTTTGCAAAAAAACAGTGCAAATCATTTGAAGAAGCAACAGATGTGGCATTGAAGGCTTTACGAAAGCAATTGAACAGGCATAAAGAAAAAATCAGGCCATAATTAAAAATTTTTTCAATTTTTTTTGCACATTCAAAAATAGTTCATACATTTGCAGTCCTTTTTGTAAGGGCTGCTTTTTTTATAGGTGGAAATTGCAAATAGGCTGTTTTTTGAAATTGATTATCAAGCATTAAGCATGCATGCCGATGTAGCTCAGCTGGTAGAGCAGCTGATTTGTAATCAGCCGGTCGGCGGTTCGAGTCCGTTCATCGGCTCCATTTTCAAATGGAGAAAAATGGCATGGGGAGATTCCAGAGCGGTCAAATGGGGCAGACTGTAAATCTGTTGGCTAAGCCTTCGGAGGTTCGAATCCTCCTCTCCCCACATTTTTTATTAGCGGAAGTAGCTCATTTGGTAGAGCGAAAGCCTTCCAAGCTTTAGGTGGCGGGTTCGAGCCCCGTCTTCCGCTCTAAAAAGCCTTTGTAGCTCAGGGGTAGAGCACTTCCTTGGTAAGGAAGGGGTCGCGAGTTCAACTCTCGCCAAAGGCTCTTTAATCGTTGAAAGAAAACAGAAGGTTAAAATAAATAAAATCAAACGAAAACAAAATGGCAAAAGAAAAATTCGAACGCACTAAGCCGGACGTTAACATTGGTACCATTGGTCACGTTGACCACGGTAAAACCACGTTAACCGCTGCTATTACTCTTAACCTTGCTGATGCAGGATTATCAGAGTTCCGTTCATTCGACTCTATCGACAACGCTCCCGAGGAGAAAGAAAGAGGTATTACCATTAATACCGCTCACGTAGAATATCAGACTGAAAACCGCCACTATGCACACGTTGACTGTCCCGGTCACGCTGACTACGTTAAAAACATGGTTACTGGTGCAGCCCAGATGGACGGCGCTATTCTGGTAGTTGCTTCTACCGATGGTCCTATGCCACAGACCCGCGAGCATATCCTTCTCGCACGTCAGGTTGGTGTTCCTCAAATCGTTGTATTTATGAACAAAGTTGACCTCGTTGACGACGATGAGCTCCTCGAGCTTGTTGAAATGGACATCAGAGATCTTCTTACTTTCTACGGATTTGACGGTGATAACACTCCTGTAATTCAGGGTTCAGCTCTTGGTGCTCTTAACAAGGAGCCAAAATGGGTTGAAAAAGTTATGGAACTTATGGCTGCTGTTGATAGTTATATTCCACTTCCTCCTCGTGATGTAGATAAAGACTTCCTCATGCCTGTTGAAGATGTATTCTCAATTACAGGTCGTGGTACCGTTGCTACTGGTCGTATTGAACTCGGTGTTATCAACTCAGGTGATCCTGTTGATATTCTTGGTCTTGGTGCTGAGAAACTGAAATCAGTTGTTACCGGTGTTGAAATGTTCCGTAAGATTCTGGATCGCGGTGAAGCTGGTGATAACGTTGGTCTTCTCCTTCGTGGTATCGATAAAAAAGAAATCCGTCGTGGTATGGTAATTGCCAAGCCCGGATCAATTAAGCCTCACAAACAGTTTAAAGCTGAGGTTTACGTACTGAAGAAAGAAGAAGGTGGACGTCATACTCCATTCCACAACAATTACAGACCACAGTTCTATTTCCGTACAACTGACGTTACCGGTGAAGTAGTACTTCCTGACGGAGTTGACATGGTAATGCCTGGTGACAACCTCACCATTACTGTGAATCTGATTGTTGAAGTTGCTATGAACATGAACTTGCGTTTCGCTATCCGTGAGGGTGGTCGTACTGTAGGTGCCGGTCAGGTAACTGAAATTTTAGACTAACACTATTATCATATATATTTGGTATTCGTGACTTTGGTTGCGAATACCAAATTTTACGGGTGTAGCTCAATTGGTAGAGTGGCGGTCTCCAAAACCGTAGGTTGTGGGTTCGACTCCTACCACCCGTGCTAATTAGAAAAAAAATGCGAGGTTTAATAAAACGAATCAGGGACACAAGAGACGAAATGCTCAACAAAGTAAGCTGGCCTACCTGGTCAGAATTACAGGAGAGTTCAATTGTCGTTTCTATTGCTTCTTTGGTCATTGCCGGAGTTGTTCTGGTAATGGACCTTTCTTTTAAGAACATTATGGAATTGATATATAAAATGTTCTAATAATTTATCAGGATCCTTTCCCAATGAGTGAATCAGTTAAAAAGTGGTATGTTGTCAGGGCTGTCAGCGGTAGCGAGAAGAAAGTCAAGCAATATATTGAGAATGAAATAGCCCGCCACAATCTGCAGGATTACGTCTCGCAGGTTCTTATTCCTATGGAAAAAGTTTTTCAGATTCGTAAAGGAAAGAAAATTACAAAAGAACGCAATTACTTTCCAGGGTATATTTTAATTGAAGCCGCATTAGATAGTGAAACCATTCACATTATCCGCAATGTTCCCGGAGTTCTTGGCTTTTTAGGTACTAAAGGCGAAGCTGTACCCATGAGGCAAATCGAAGTGAACAGAATATTAGGAAAAGTTGATGAACTGGCCGATAAAGGAGAAGAAATGTTCGACACCTTTATGGTAGGAGAAACCGTTAGAGTTATCGACGGACCATTCAACAGTTTTTCCGGCGTTGTTGAAGAAGTTAATGAAGAGCGTAAGAAGCTTAAAGTGATGGTAAAGATCTTTGGGCGCAAAACTCCTCTTGAATTGAGTTTCATGCAGGTGGAGAAAGAATAGTTACGCTCGCTTGAACATAACTAAAAACAAAAAAAATGGCAAAAGAAGTCGTAGGATTAATTAAACTACAGATCAAAGGAGGTGCAGCCAACCCATCTCCACCCGTAGGACCCGCACTGGGTGCCAAAGGGGTAAACATCATGGAGTTCTGCAAGCAGTTTAATGCCAGAACTCAGGAAATGGCCGGCAAATTACTTCCGGTTATTATTAATGTGTACAAAGACAAGAGTTTCGACTTTATAGTTAAAACACCTCCTGTTGCTGTACAGTTGCTTGAAAAAGCCAAACTTCAGAAAGGTTCTGGAGAACCAAACCGCGCTAAAGTAGGCTCAGTATCATGGGATGATGTAAAAGCCATTGCTGAAGCTAAAATGGTCGACCTTAACTGTTTTACAGTTGAATCTGCCATGCGCATGGTTGCAGGAACCGCCCGCAGTATGGGTCTGAAAGTTTCAGGAAAAGCTCCGTTTTAATCATTAATTAAAGTAAAGGAGAAAGAATTATGGCTAAGTTAAGCAAGAATAAAAAAGTGATAGTAGAGAAACTAGATAAAAACACGCAATATTCATTGACTGATGCAGTGAAACTTGTAAAAGACATCTCTTTTGCAAAATTCGACGAAACAGTTGATGTTGCTGTTCGCCTGGGTGTTGATCCCAGAAAAGCCAATCAGATGGTTCGCGGTACTGTGACGCTTCCACACGGAACCGGTAAAACTGTCAGAGTTTTGGTCCTTTGTAATCCGGATAAAGAAGAAGAGGCTAAAGCAGCCGGTGCTGATTACGTAGGTCTGGATGAATATGTAGACAAAATTAAAGGTGGATGGACAGATATTGACGTTGTTATTACCACTCCCAATGTAATGCCCAAAGTGGGTCCGCTTGGTAGAGTCCTTGGTCCTCGAGGATTAATGCCCAACCCAAAAACAGGTACAGTAACCATGGATGTCGGCAAAGCAGTACAAGATGTAAAAGCCGGTAAAATTGACTTCAAAGTTGACAAGTATGGTATTATCCACGCTTCCGTAGGTAAGGTGTCTTTCGACACTGATAAACTAGAGGATAATGCCCGCGAAGTACTATCTACTATTCTGAAACTGAAACCTGCTGCTGCTAAAGGCACATACATGAAGAGTGCGTATATATCAAGTACGATGGGACCGGGGATACACATCGACATAAAAAGTATCTCCAATTAATCATTAATTGAAAGTTCGACCTATGAGAAAGGAAGACAAAGACAAACTGATTGCTGAAATTACCGAGCAGGTGAACAATAGCGACGCTGTTTACGTGACCAATATTGAAGGTCTTAACGCTGAACAGTCTTCGACACTTCGCCGTCTGTGTTTCAAGCATGAAGTTACGCTGAAGGTTGTGAAAAACACCCTTCTGAAAAGAGCCATGGATGCAGCTGAAAAAGACTATTCCGAGCTCTACCCCTTACTTGTCGGCTCAACTTCGATAATGCTGTCTAACTCAGCAAAAGCACCTGCAAAGCTGATCAAGGAATTCAGAAAAAAATCTGATAAACCGATCCTTAAAGGTGCCTTTGTGATGGATATGACTGTAAGTGGTGACAACCAACTCGATTACCTTACTTCCATTAAAACCAAGGAAGAAGTTATCGGAGACGTTATTGCCGCACTGCAATCACCTGTCAACAATGTTGTTGGTGCATTGAAATCACAAGGTCATAAAATTGCCGGTATATTAGAAACATTATCGGAAAAGGCCGCTTAAACTTTTTTTTGTTAAACAATTAAATTAAATACAAATGGCAGACATTAAAGCACTCGCTGAAGAATTGGTAAACCTTACCGTAAAAGAGGTAAATGAGCTTGCCGAGCTTCTTAAAGAAGAATACGGTATTGAGCCTGCAGCTGCAGCTGCAGTTGCTGTTGCTGCTCCCGGAGCAGGTGGTGGCGAAGCCGCTGAAGAAAAATCAGAATTTGATGTTATCATCAAAGCTCCCGGTGCTCAGAAACTGGCTGTTGTTAAGCTCGTTAAAGAACTTACCAGTCTTGGACTTAAAGAAGCCAAAGAACTTGTTGACAATGCACCTAGTCCTGTTAAGGAAGGCGTCAGCAAAGACGAGGCTGAAGCTCTTAAAAAGTCTCTTGAAGAGGCCGGAGCTGAAATTGAACTTAAATAGTTTCAGTTTTGTAATACGTGGTCAAGACCTCTTTCTCCGGAATGAGGTCTTTACCCGTTTTATGTAGCAATACATAATTAATTCAGGGTTATTAGTCGCAAAACATTGACAATCAGTAATATGTCCAAAAGAATAAACTTCGCTTCAACCGCCCAACCGGAATATCCGGATTTATTGGAAATTCAACTCAAATCTTTTCAGGACTTTTTTCAGATAGGGACAACACCGGACAACCGTAAAGACGAAGGCCTTTACAATGTGTTCGCTGAGAACTTCCCGATTACCGATGCCAGAAACAATTTCGTATTAGAGTTTCTGGATTATTATATTGATCCGCCACGCTACAGCATTGAAGAATGCTTTGAAAGAGGGCTCACCTACTCGGTTCCGCTGAAAGCTAAGCTCAAACTGTATTGTACAGATCCCGAGCACGAAGATTTTGAAACCATTACACAGGATGTGTATCTGGGAATGATTCCTTACATGACACCAAAAGGAACATTTGTAATCAACGGTGCAGAGCGCGTCGTTGTATCACAGCTGCACAGAAGCCCGGGGGTATTTTTCGGATCCAGCCGTCACCCCAATGGTTCTATCCTGTATTCCGCCAGAATTATCCCTTTCAAAGGGTCCTGGATGGAATTTGCTACTGACATTCACAATGTCATGTACGCATATATCGACCGTAAAAAGAAATTACCGGTTACAACATTGCTGAGAGCACTCGGATATGAGTCTGACAAGCAGATTCTGGAATTATTCGATCTCGCTGAAGAAATTAAAGTAACCAAAACCGCCCTTAAAAAACATACCGGCCGCAAACTGGCTGCACGTGTTGTGAAAGCATGGGTGGAAGATTTTGTAGATGAAGATACCGGTGAGGTTGTTTCTATTGAAAGGACTGAAGTGATCCTTGAGCGTGAAACCATCCTCGAAAACCAGCATATCGACGAAATTTTCAACAGCGGAGTTAAAACCATTCTGCTGCATAAAGAAGATGCCGATAATGCCGACTTCAGTGTTATATTCAACACTCTGCAAAAAGACACTGCAAACAATGAAAAAGAAGCAGTTGAATTCATTTATCGTCAGCTTCGTAATGCCGAGCCGCCAGATGAAGAAACTGCACGCGGAATTATTGAAAAACTGTTCTTTAGTGATAAACGATACGATCTTGGTGAAGTAGGCCGCTACAGAATTAACAGAAAGCTAAACCGTAGTACTGCAAAACTGGAAGACCGTGTTTTAACTAAAGACGATATTATAGATATCATTAAACATCTTGTTGAACTTATTAACAGCAAAACTGATGTTGACGATATCGATCACCTTTCCAATCGTCGCGTACGTACTGTTGGAGAGCAGCTTTATACTCAGTTTGGTGTAGGACTTGCCCGTATGGCAAGAACCATTCGCGAAAGAATGAATGTAAGAGATAACGAAGTCTTTAAACCCATTGATCTGATCAATGCCAAAACACTTTCTTCTGTAATCAATTCATTCTTTGGAACCAACCAGCTGTCTCAATTTATGGATCAAACCAACCCGCTGTCAGAAATCACTCACAAGAGAAGAATTTCTGCTTTGGGACCCGGAGGACTTTCACGTGAACGCGCTGGATTTGAAGTACGTGACGTTCACTACACTCACTATGGTCGTCTGTGTACAATTGAAACACCTGAAGGGCCAAACATCGGGTTGATTTCTTCTCTCTGTGTATATGCAAAAATCAATGATCTCGGATTTATTGAAACACCTTACAGAGATGTTAAAGAAGGCGTTGTTGATCTGAAAGCAAACCCAATATATCTCTCTGCAGAAGATGAGGAGAACAGAATTATTGCTCAGGCCAATGCTCCCATTGATGAAAAAGGGAATTTTATAAATGACAGGATTAAATCCCGTTATCTGGCCGATTATCCTATTGTTGAAAGACAGGAAGTTGACCTGATGGATGTTGCTACCAACCAGATTGCTTCGATAGCTGCATCGCTCATTCCTTTCCTTGAGCATGATGATGCCAACCGTGCATTGATGGGTTCAAACATGATGCGTCAGGCTGTTCCGCTGATCAAACCTGAAGCCCCAATTGTGGGAACAGGTCTTGAAGAGCGGGTTGCTGAAGACAGCCGTGTTCTCATTAATTCTGAAGGTAATGGTACTGTTGAATATGTGGATGCACAGAAAATAATTATACGCTACAACAGGAGTGATGAAGAAAAGCTTCTTTCTTTTGAAGATGATATTCAAACTTACCACCTGACCAAGTTTATGAAAACCAACCAAAGCACAACCGTAAACCTGAAACCCATTGTTCGTAAGGGTGAAAAGGTGAAAAAGGGACAGGTGCTTTGTGAAGGATATGCTACCGATCAGGGAGAAATTGCCATGGGTCGCAACCTTCTGGTGGCATTTATGCCATGGAAAGGATATAATTTTGAGGATGCGATCGTAATCTCTCAGCGTGTTGTTCGGGAAGATGTGTTCTCATCAATACATATTGAAGAGTTTGTAATGGAAGTTCGCGATACCAAACGTGGTATTGAAGAACTTACAAACGACATCCCCAATGTAAGTCAGGAAGCTATCCGGAATCTTGATTCCAACGGTCTTATACGCGTTGGAGCCGAAGTGAATGAAGGCGACATTCTGATTGGGAAAATAACACCTAAAGGAGAAACAGATCCTACACCAGAAGAAAAACTGCTTCGTGCAATCTTTGGTGATAAAGCAGGAGATGTAAAAGATGCTTCATTGAAAGCCCCTCCCGGTGTTAATGGTGTGGTAATTGAGAAAAAACTCTTCAGCAGAGCCATTAAGGACAAAAAAGCTAAGAGCAAAGAAAAAGCTTTGATCGACCAACTTCAGAATGAGTTTGATTATCAAGCTTCTGAACTGAAGAAAAACCTGATTGATAAGCTCAATGTCCTTACTAAAGGTTTAAGTTCAAGCGGTGTAATTAACAATTTACGTCAGGAAATTATTCCGAAAGGAACTAAATTCTCACCAAAAATCCTGACCAACATTGATTATATTTCTATTGTTCCTACCAACTGGACAAGCAAGAAAGACATCAATGAGAAGATTGTTACATTGCTGAACAACTACGAAATCAAATACAAAGAATTCCTTGGAATACACCAGAGGAAGAAATTTGTTGCCAGTGTTGGTGATGAACTTCCTGCCGGAATAGTACAGCTTGCCAAAGTATATATCGCCAAAAAACGCAAATTACGTGTAGGTGATAAAATGGCAGGACGTCACGGTAACAAAGGTATTGTTGCACGCATAGTTCGTGATGAGGACATGCCTTTCCTCGCCGACGGAACTCCGGTTGATATTGTACTAAACCCATTAGGTGTACCCAGCCGAATGAACCTCGGACAGATATATGAAACTGTTCTGGGTTGGGCCGGATTGAAAACCGGGGATAAATTTGCTACTCCCATTTTCGATGGTGCAAGTATTGATGAAATCAATAATATCATTGAAGATGCAGGATTACCGAGAAACGGACAGGTTCATCTCTATGACGGTGAAACGGGTCTGCGTTTTGACCAGCCTGCAACAGTCGGAGTAATCTACATGATGAAACTGCACCACCTTGTTGATGACAAGATGCACGCACGTTCCATAGGACCTTATTCACTTATTACACAACAACCTCTTGGCGGTAAAGCACAGTTTGGAGGTCAGAGATTTGGAGAGATGGAGGTTTGGGCCCTTGAAGCATTTGGTGCTGCCCATATCCTGCGTGAAATTCTGACCGTAAAATCTGACGATGTACTTGGCCGTGCCAAAGCATATGAGGCTATTGTGAAGGGTGAAAGCATGCCGAAACCGGGTGTACCTGAATCATTCAATGTATTGGTTCACGAACTTAAAGGTCTCGGACTTAATGTAACTTTTGATTAATAACAGTATCAGTTAACTGAAATAATATCGGTATATGGCATTCAGAAGAGAAAACGCTCCCAAGAGCACCTTTTCAAGCATAATTATCAGTCTGGCTTCTCCCGAGAAAATCCTCGAGATGTCTCATGGCGAAGTCACAAAGCCTGAAACCATTAACTACAGAACATACAAACCCGAACGTGACGGATTGTTCTGCGAACGTATATTCGGACCTGTAAAGGATTACGAATGTCATTGCGGAAAATACAAACGTATTCGTTACAAAGGCATTGTTTGTGATCGCTGTGGAGTTGAAGTAACCGAAAAGAAGGTTCGCCGTGAAAGAATGGGCCACATTCAGCTCGTTGTTCCTGTAGCACACATTTGGTTTTTCCGTTCATTGCCCAATAAAATTGGCGCATTGTTGGGTGTTCCAACGAAGAAACTAGAGCAAATCATTTATTACGAAAAGTATGTAGTGATTAACCCCGGAGTAAAAGAAGAAGACGGTGTTGCAATGCTCGACTTTCTAAGTGAAGAAGAATATTTTGAAATTCTGGAAACACTTCCGCGCGAAAACCAGATGCTTGATGATGATGATCCTCAGAAATTCATTGCTAAAATGGGTGGTGAAGCTTTGCAGGAACTGCTCAGAAGAATTGATCTTGACGACCTGTCATACAGTCTTCGTCATCGTGCCAACACAGAAACTTCTCAGCAGAGAAAAGCAGATGTTCTTAAACGATTACAGGTAGTAGAATCTTTCCGTGACGGCCAGGGTCGTGTTGACAATAATCCGGAATGGATGATTGTAAAAGTAGTTCCGGTAATTCCACCTGAATTGCGCCCGCTGGTACCACTGGATGGTGGTCGTTTTGCTTCATCTGACCTTAACGATCTTTACCGCAGGGTTATTATTCGTAATAATCGTCTGAAGCGCCTGATCGAAATCAAAGCTCCCGATGTAATTCTGCGTAATGAAAAACGTATGCTGCAGGAGTCTGTCGACAGTCTTTTTGATAACAGCCGTAAGGTTAATGCTGTAAAAACTGAATCAAATCGTGCCCTCAAGTCATTATCTGACAGCCTTAAAGGTAAGCAGGGTCGTTTCCGTCAGAACCTTCTGGGTAAACGTGTTGACTATTCAGGCCGTTCTGTAATTGTTGTAGGACCTGAACTCAAACTTAACGAATGTGGCTTGCCAAAAGAAATGGCTTCAGAGCTATTCAAGCCATTTATCATTCGTAAGATGCTTGAGCGCGGAATTGTTAAAACAGTAAAATCTGCCAAGAAAATAGTTGACCGCAAAGATCCTGTGGTTTGGGATATTCTGGAAAACGTACTGAAAGGGCATCCGGTTATGCTTAACCGTGCTCCCACCCTGCACCGTTTGGGTATTCAGGCTTTCCAGCCCAAGCTTATTGAAGGAAAAGCCATTCAGCTACACCCACTTGTTTGTACAGCTTTTAATGCTGACTTTGATGGTGACCAAATGGCGGTACACGTGCCACTGGGTAATGAAGCTATACTGGAAGCGCAATTGCTGATGCTTGCATCGCATAATATTCTTAACCCGGCCAATGGCGCACCTATTGCTGTGCCTTCACAGGACATGGTTTTGGGTCTGTATTATATGACCAAAGCGCGTAAAAGCAATAAAAACCATGTGGTAAACGGAGAAGGAATAACCTTCTACTCAGCACATGAAGTTATTATTGCCCATAATGAAGGTAAAGCCCACTTGCACGCCATGATTAAGCTTCGTCTTACAAATGAGGACGGAAGTTCTGAAATCATAGAAACAACTGTAGGACGGGTACTTTTCAATCAGGTAGTGCCTAAAAATGTTCCTTTCATCAACACATTGCTCACAAAAAAAGCACTGCGTGATATCATCGGCATGGTGTTGAAAAACACCAACAATATCGAGGCTGCTAATTTCCTTGACGACATAAAACATCTTGGATTCAGAATGGCATTCAAGGGTGGTCTCTCCTTTAACCTTGGAGATATTATCATTCCTGAGGAAAAAGCTATTCTGATTGGTAATGCAAACGAAGAGGTTGATGATGTGATGAACAATTACAATATGGGATTCATCACCAATAACGAACGATATAACCAGATTATTGATATCTGGACACATACCAATTCAAATCTTACCAAAATTCTCATCGATAAGTTGTCGAGAGACAATGATGGTTTCAACCCTGTATATATGATGCTGGATTCGGGTGCCCGTGGATCTAAAGAACAGATTCGTCAGCTCTCCGGTATGCGTGGTCTTATGGCCAAGCCCCAAAAGTCTGGTGCTACAGGTGGTGAGATTATTGAAAACCCGATTCTTTCTAACTTCAAAGAAGGGCTGTCTGTACTTGAGTACTTTATTTCTACTCACGGTGCGCGTAAAGGTCTTGCTGATACTGCGCTTAAAACTGCTGATGCGGGTTATCTTACCCGTCGTTTGGTTGACGTTGCCCAGGATGTAATCATTATGGAAGATGATTGCGGAACCCTGAGGGGACTAACTGTTAGCGCATTGAAGAAAAACGAGGAGATTGTAGAATCTCTGTACGAAAGAATTCTGGGTCGTACGACCTTACACGATGTATATCATCCTAACACGGGAGATCTTATTGCACCTGCAGGAACTGAGCTTACAGAGCCTCTTGCCAGAGCAATTGACGAGAGCCCGATTGAGGAAATTGAAATTCGTTCGGTACTTACCTGTGAGTCTAAACGTGGTGTATGTGCCAATTGCTATGGTCGTAACCTCGCAACAGGACGTATGGTTCAAACCGGAGAATCTGTGGGTGTTATTGCCGCCCAATCAATTGGTGAACCGGGTACTCAGTTGACACTGCGTACGTTCCACATTGGTGGTGCTGCGTCAAACGTTACCATCAACAACAAGATTGAAGCGAAGTATGATGGTGTACTTGAGATTGACGAACTCCGTTTCCTCAAGAAGAAAGACGATGAAGGAAAAGAGATAATGATTGTGATGGGACGTTCAGCAGAGCTTAAAGTACTGGATAAGAAAACATCTATAGTATTGCAGTCTGCAAACATTCCTTATGGATCAACATTACACTTCAACAGTAAAGATGAAGTTGCAAAAGGCACATTGATTTGTGAATGGGATCCGTATAACGCCGTAATTCTTTCTGATACTGCCGGTAAAATTGCATTTGAAGATATTATAGAAGGGGTAACTTTCCGTGAAGAATCTGATGAGCAAACCGGTTATCATGATAAGGTTATCATTGAATCACGTCAGAAAAACAGGAACCCGCACCTGAAGATTATGTCATCAACCAAAGAAGAGTTGAAGCGTATCGACATTCCGGTTGGTGCTCACCTTATGATTGATGAAGGCACTGCCATTAAGCCGGGTGATATTCTGGCCAAGATACCCAGAACCATTGGTAAAGCCGGTGATATTACCGGAGGTTTGCCACGTGTAACCGAGTTGTTTGAAGCACGTAATCCGTCAGAACCTGCCGTTGTTGCAGAAATTGATGGTATCGTAAGTTTCGGTCCGAAACTGAAGCGTGGAAATAAAGAGGTTATTATTACTTCTAAAACAAACGAAGAAAAACGCTACCTGATTTCAACCACCAAGCAGATTCTTGCTCAGGAAAATGACTTTGTAAAAGCCGGAACTTCGCTTTCTGACGGAGCCATTTCACCTGCCGATATTCTGGCCATTAAAGGGCCCACCAAGGTTCAGGAATATCTGGTAAATGAAGTACAGGAAGTTTATCGTTTGCAGGGCGTGAAGATCAATGACAAGCATTTTGAGGTAATTGTTCGCCAGATGATGCGCAAAGTTGATATCATGGATCCGGGCGACACCAAATTCCTCGAAGGTGAGATCGTAAACAAGATCGACTTCCAGGAAGAAAACGACAATATCTTTAACAAGAAAGTTGTAGAAGACCCGGGCGACAGCGAAAACATGAAAGCCGGACAGATTGTATCGGCCAGAAAGCTTCGCGATGAAAACTCTCTGCTCAGACGTAAGGATAAAAAACTTATTGAAGCCAGAGATGCACAGCCGGCTACAGCGCGTCAGATTCTTCAGGGGATTACCCGTGCGGCACTGCAGACCGAATCTATGCTTTCNTGATTCCTGCCGGAACCGGATTACGCCGCTACGACAACCTTGTGGTTGGTTCTCTGGAAGAATATGAAAGACTTATGGCCTCAAAAGAAGAGGAAGAAGAAATAATTGAAAACAACTAATTATGGATCAGAATAAAAAACCCGAAAATCAGTTGAATATTGAGCTTGGCGCAGAAGTAGCCGAAGGTACATACTCTAACCTTGCTATTATCACGCACTCACACTCCGAATTTATTGTTGATTTCATTAACATGATGCCGGGTGTACCTAAAGCTCAGGTTAAATCGAGAATTATTCTTACTCCACAGCATGCCAAAAGACTAATGAAGGCCTTGCAGGATAATGTAAACAAGTTTGAAGCAAACTTTGGAGAAATTCCGGAACACGATGTTCCTGCACCGCCCTTTAATATGGTAACTCCTGCGGGAGAAGCGTAGAAAAGACTGAGCCTCACAATTGTGGGGCTTTTTTATTGTAAAGACAAGTCATGCCTTGCCTCTACTCCTTTTTTAATAAACCCTATCCCCTCCAATATAAGTCTGTAAGACCTTTGCTGTAAGCACATCTTCTGCCTTGCAATTCATTAAATCGGTATCCACAATTACAAAATCGGCATATTTACCGGGTTCTATGCTACCCTTTACATCTTCTTCAAAGTTTGACATGGCTGCCCAGATGGTCATTCCCTTCATGGCTTCCTCGCGGGTAAGCGCATCTTCGATCTGAAAGCCCCCTTCGGGCCATCCTTCGGCATCGATTCTGAACACCGCTGCATAGAAAGTAAGAAACGGACTTATTTCCTCTACCGGAAAATCGGTACCCAGCGGCAACCAGCCGTTTTGCTGCAATAAGCGCTTGTAAGCATAGGCATGGGCAATTCTCTCCCCCAGCCTTTCATCGGCCCAGTACATATCTGATGTGGCATGTGTGGGCTGCACCGAAGGTATAATGCCATAGTTTCCAAAAAGATCGAAATCGCGTTCGGCAATAACCTGCGAATGCTCTATACGCCAGCGCTTATCCTGATGTCGCTCGTTATACATGGAAAAAACCGTAAGCATAAACTGATTTGCCGCATCGCCGATGGCATGTACATTGAGCTGAAAACCATTGTCGGAGCAGAGTTTTGCCATTTCGTAATAATAGGCAGAATCTTTCAGCAAAAGGCCGACTGATTCAGGTTCATCAGAATAGGGTTCGAGCAACCAGGCACCTCGTGAACCCAATGCTCCATCAGAATATATTTTAACACTGCGAACATTTAACCGATCTGTTGAATAAATTCCCTTCTTTACATATTCTTCAATATTGGCCGAATCGGGTTCGAGCATTACATACATGCGCATTTTAAGCTCGCCTGCTTTTTGCATATCATCGATAAGATGAACCATATTATTATGCAGACCGGCGTCGTCAACAGTAGTGAGGCCTACAGCAAAGCATTGTTTCTGTGCATCAAGCAGGGCGAGACGGCTTTGCTCTTCGCTTTCTTCGGGGATAACATTACTTACCAAATCCATGGCCATATCCACCAGTATTCCGCCCTTATTATCATCGCTGAAATGTATGAGACCACCCGCAACGGTAGTGTTTTCATTAATACCTGCAAGCTCCATGGCTTTGGCATTAACAATGGCTGCATGACCATCTATTCTTCGCAGATACACGGGTCTGTCGGGGAACAGCTCAGACATTTTTGCACCTGACGGAAATTCTTTTTCAGGCCAGTCGTTCTGATCCCAGCCACGTCCCTCAATCCACCCGTCAGGATGTGATTCTGCAAACTCTACTACCCTCTCAAAAAATTCATCCTCTGTTTTACATCCGCGAAGATCAACCTGTTGCAGGGTAAGTCCATAGCCATGAAAATGACAATGTGCATCGATGAAACCGGGGTATACATATTTTCCGCCGGCATCAATCATTGAATCGGCTTCGTATTTTCCGAGAATTTCATCATTGGTTCCTATGGCTATTATTTTTCCATCTTTCACGGCAAATGCTTCAGCAGTAGAAAATGCTGTATCAACGGTATACACTACACCATTGTGAAGTATCAGATCGGCTTTGTCTTTCATGGTACATGCATTAAAAATGATCAGGAGCAGTATACTGCTCAAAATGAGATTTCCCGTCTTGTTCATAGCGGATTTATTATAAGAATACGAATTTACGATTTTAATTAGACATTTTCCCTCTAATTTATAACCACGAATTCACTAATTAAGGGCAAATTATTCATTGCTAATTACTACGAATGCTTTGTATTTACTGCAAGCCATAAATACAAAGCCACGAATTGAGGAATGTTCTAATTCGTGGCACAAGCATTTATGTCACGCAAGGCGTGAAAATGACTTTAGTCGTTGCGTAGTGCATTAGCTGTAATTGTCAGTATGGTTGAGGCCCACCTAAAATTCGTGAATTCGTGGTTTCAATAAACTAAAACTTTTGTTTTGAGATGTATGCTGTTTTGAGATGTATGCTATACGTCTCTACGAGTTTGTGGTAAATTATTCGTGTTGCGAAATGAAGGGTGATTTATCAAAGACTTCTGAAGTCTAGCGGTGCTTTTCTTTCGAGATCATGTTCTTAATATTGTTCAGCTTCATCAGCGCTTCAACAGGGGTAAGCGTATCCACATCTATTTGTACAATTTCATCTCTGATGTTCTCCAGCAAAGGGTCATCGAGTTGTATAAAACTAAGCTGATAGGCATCGCCGGAGGATTTTGTTTTATCCGATTCCATGGCACTTACATCGCTGCCATGCTCTTTTTCCAGCCGTTGCAAAATCTCATTTGCACGTTTAATTATGCTTTGAGGCACGCCGGCCATTTTTGCCACATGAATACCAAAACTATGTTCCGTTCCGCCGGGAACAAGCTTGCGAATAAAAATAATTTTATTCTTGCTCTCCTTTACACTGATGTGATAGTTTTTAATTCTTGGCAGAAATGTAGCCAGTTCATTCAGCTCGTGATAATGAGTTGCAAAAAGGGTTCTGGCTTTATATGCAGGATGATTGTGCAGATACTCGGAGATAGACCACGCTATTGAAATTCCGTCATAAGTACTGGTTCCACGACCGATTTCATCGAGAAGAATCAGACTTCGTGCCGACAGATTATTCAGAATACTTGCCGTTTCATTCATTTCCACCATAAAAGTAGACTCGCCCAATGACAAATTATCGGAAGCGCCCACACGGGTAAAAATCTTGTCTACAATTCCAATCCGGGCAGATTCGGCAGGCACAAAGCTGCCACATTGAGCCAGCAATGTTATAAGTGCTGTTTGCCTCAGCAGCGCCGATTTCCCGGCCATATTGGGTCCGGTCAGAATTATGATTTGCTGGGTTTCATTATCCAAAAAAGTGTCATTTTCAATGTATTTTTCACCCGGAGGCAGCTGTTGCTCTATCACAGGGTGGCGGCCACCTTTAATGTCTATAATAAATGAATCATCAAGAATCGGGCGACAATAATTATTCTCAGCGGCAAATAATGCAAATGAAAGTAGCACATCTGTTTTGGCAGCAATTTCAGCATTATGTTGTACTTGCTTTACATAAGGCAGAATGCTGATTAATAATTCAGTATATATCTGCTATTCCAGAGCCAGAATTTTATCTTCTGCACCCAGGATTTTTTCTTCATATTCCTTCAG
>PKSX01000053.1 GCA_002869435.1 Marinilabiliales bacterium
CACTTCTTGTGCATGAACGGAAAAACCAATAAATACCGCAAGAAAAAACAGAAATGATTTCATAATGATGTGTTTGATCTTCAAATGTACGAAAATGTTCAATACGAAGTAGAGACAAGGCATGCCATATGTGGAAAAGCGTTATTCGAAAATCGTTAATCGTTATGCGGGCGAAATTGTTTATAATACACCCGATTTCCGATTATACGATTTCGTTTTTTGCTTTCCACAAAAAATTTCTTTTTAAAACTTTTAAAAGATAAGTTCATTATGAACAACCAGTCTTAATTAGCACATTTATTAATTGGCACATCAGCACATCAACACACCTGTCAAGCCGAAGGCATGATCAGCACATCAAACTTTCCACTTTCCATTTTCCACATAGACGCAGATTTTAGCTGGTTACATAATCCGCGTTGATCCGTTATTCTATTTTAAACAGCGTTGATCCGCGTCCACGTTTTACTTTCCACTTTCCACTAAAAATTGATTTGCACCCGCACCCCATTTTTCGTACATTTGCACAAATTTCTATATATGAGAGGATTAAATAAAGTAATGCTGATCGGTAACCTGGGAAAAGATCCCGATGTTCAGGTTTTTGAGTCCGGAACAAAAAAAGCGGCTTTTTCACTTGCAACTACCGAAAAATATCGTGATCGTAATGGTGTTGATCAGAGTGTTACTGAATGGCATAATGTTGTGGTTTGGGGCCCTCAGGCCGATGTGGTTGAGAAATATCTTCGTAAAGGAACACCTATTTATCTTGAAGGTAAAATTCGCACCCGTGAGTATGAAGGAAACGATGGTCAGAAACGTCGCATCACTGAGATTATCGCTAATAATTTCATTATGGTAGGCGGACGCCCTGAAGGTGGTGGTGAATATTCAGATCCGGCTTCAAACAACAATACTTCAAATAATACCCCGGCAAACGATGATGGAGGCCTCGATCCGAAAGATGACCTCCCGTTCTAATTATTGAAAAATGGACTTATCGCTCATATTTGATGATGAACCCGCATCGTTGCAGAACCTGATTTATATACTTGGATCTGTATTACTGCTTTTATTTGCATTTATTCGTTTTGCTGAAGCGGCTTTTATCAGAATTCCCTCCGGCTATATTGATGATATGGAAAAACCCAAGCCGGCCGATTATCGCATCGACGACTGGCTCGATAAACCCGCATCGGTTTTGGTGGCGTTCTCATTGCTCAAATATATTTTTCTGCTGGGATTTCTCTTTTGTTTCTACATCTTTGTGCTAGTACTTGGATTTTTCACTGAATATTGGCACGTGTTTTTTGTCAGTGTGGCAGCAGCCTTCATCCCATTATGGTTTTTTGGCGAAATTATACCCTCTTTATTTGGTAAACTTAATCCTATTGCTTCTCTGAAACTAAGTTTTTTTCTTGTTGTTCCAACAAAAAAGCTGCTTGATATATTGAGGTTTGTATTGCCTCTCTCTTATGCACGCCACGAAAAACGTCTTCCGAGAAAAGAAACCATTTCTATTTCCGAAATTTCAGATGTGATCGAAAACTCTGAAGATGAACCGGAAGAAGAAACCGAAAAGCGTTTGATAAAAGGAGTGCTGAGTTTTGGTGATCTCGAAGTGAAAGAAATTATGCGCAGCCGCATTGATGTGGTGGCCATAAACAATGAGGCGCCTTTTAATGAAATGATAGGGCAGATTGTTGAAGCCGGTTACAGCCGTTATCCTGTTTACGGTGAAGGCCTCGACGATATCAAAGGCGTTTTATATCTCAAAGACATTCTGGAGTATATAGACGAGAAAGATAGCTTCGAATGGCAAAAACACTTGCGTCCCGCATTCTTTGTCCCCGAAAACCTTAAAATTACCCAGTTGCTGCTCGATTTTCAAACCAAGAAAATCCACATGGCTGTGATTGTGGATGAATATGGCGGAACCAGTGGTATTGTGACCCTTGAGGATATTCTTGAAGAGATTGTTGGTGAAATTAACGATGAGCACGACTCGGAAAGTGATGAGATTCTCGCACGTAAAATTGGTGATGAGGAGTATATATTTGATTCCAAAATTTCACTTATTGATTTTTCAAAATTCACCGGACTCGATCCAGATATATTCGAGGAATATGAAAGCGAAGCTGAAACCATTGCAGGGATTATTTTACTGGTAAACGGAAATTTTCCTGTAAAAAATCAGCAGATTCAATACAAAAATCTTGAATTCACCGTTCTTTCCATGGACAACAGAAGAATTCAAAACATTAAAGTAAAAATTCATGAAGTCTCTGATGAAGAATAGCCTTGTGCTGCTGATTGTGGTTTTGATGTTCGGCGCCTGTGGCGGAAATCAGAGCGATACTGAATACCCGAAACCTCGCGGTTATTTCCGGATTGATTTACCCGAAAAAGAATATCAGTGGTTTGATACCACATGGCCATTTGCATTTAAATATCCTGTCTATGCTGAAATGCAACCGGTGAAAACCCCGGATGCAGAACCTTATTGGTTTAATATAATTTATCCACAGTTTCATGGCATGCTCAGTTTTTCCTATAAGAAAATTGAAGGCGAAAATACGCTGTATAAGTTAAGCGAAGAGGCCCGCGAATTTGCCAATAAACATATCATTAAAGCCAATGAGATTATTGAGCGAAGAGTCGATGTATTTGAAAATAATGTGCATGGTGTAATCTACGAAATTGAAGGCACCAATACCGCTTCACCATATCAGTTTTTCCTGAGCGACAGCACTACACATTTTATCCGTGCGGCACTATACTTCAATCATTTGCCGAATAATGACAGCATATCACCCATAATTCAGCGGGTAAAAGAAGATATGGATACGTTGATTAGTACTTTGAGGTGGCATTAATGAGCATTCTTGGTGCGCCACTGTTCATCTGCGGACAGAACAGAGCCAATCAGTTGCATCAGTGTTATCAGTGTTCCATTACTTTGTGCCCTCCGTGCGCTTTGCTGGAAACAAAAAAATAGGACCACCTCCCGATGATCCTACCCTTTGCTAAAACGAATTGTATATAGTTTAATTAAAACTATCTGTTAGTTTTCCCTCAGTACAAACTCGTCATACTCGAGCTCGAAACGAAGCTTATGCTTAGACTCTTCCTGTGCCAGAAACTGGAAAATCTCCTTCATCTGTGCATTGTCTGTGCTTTCTGCAAGTCTCGAATAGAGTTTAAAAGCTGCTTTCTCACGCGCCATGGCTACCTTTAACGCCTCTTCATAGTTCATGTCTGAACCGGCATCCGGGTAAGCTACATAATCGGCAATTTTCATGTCCGCAACTTTTTCTTTGGGAAGATCGAGCAGACCCTGAGCTTTAATCTCGGCCAGCTTGGCTTTATGTCCCACTTCTTCCTTTGCATACTGCTCAAAGATGTTTTTCATATCTTCCGAACGTGCATTGGCAGCTAGCTTGGTGTAAAAATCCACCGCGCCCTGCTCCGACTGCATGGCAAAGTCGAGAATATGGTCAATTGATTCGAATTTTTCCATGATATTCTGTTTTAATTTTAATTCTCAAATGAACTTACGAATTCTTTACGGAAACGATCCATCAGATAATCAGCACCATTGTCGAACATGTTTCTTGGATTGTCACCATCGGTAATACTGAAATCGAAAATGTTCTCAGCTTCAGCAGGCAGTAAGCCGCTGATTTCGTCAAACACCTCGTCAGCTGTTTCATAGGTCTTCAGTCCGAAAGCTTCATTGAACATATTCATCATGTCGATATTGTTCACCTCATTTATGGGCTCACATTTGGCTTCGAAACGCTGAATAACCCTCTGGGTATTGGTAAATGAACCGCCGGTCTCAAATCCGAAGGCCAATGGCAGAACCAGATTGGCTGCTTTGGCAGTTTCACTAAGGAATGAATCGGCAACAACAACAAAACCGGTATTGAAGATAAGGTCATTCACTTCTTTCTCATCCAGTGCGGTTCCAACAGGATCCTCACCAAAGATGAAAAGGTTCTTCACCTCGTAATTCATCAGTTTGTCTTTGATGCTGTAATCTACACGATCGCTCAGATCATTCACACCCCAAAGTTTCTGAAGATCTTCACGGGCTTCCATCAGGCTGCGTCCGCCAACCGAAGTCTTCGGACAGATTCCCATGTCACGGAGTCCCTGTGAATTGTTTTTGGTTTTCAGTGCAATGGTTCCGCTCGCCATTTTACCTTGTTTTCCCGTAATGAGGTTGAAATTCAGAATCTCAAGTGCAGCCGCACTGCTGATATCTTCCTCGCTGTACATGATCACCGAGTTCATGGCATTGTTCATCTCGTTGGCAAGACTCTCAATCTGATCTTTACTCAGTCCGCTTTCAGTGATCAATTTGTCATAATCTTCCTTCTGAATGGCCTGATAATAATCTTCGTAGCCCTTGGTGCGTCCGTTGATGAACATATTATTCTGTTTACCATTGGCCAGCAGGTAATAGTTCATTGCTTTGAACATGGCGTAATGCGATTTGATTTCAATAATGCGATCAGCTTTATGATCAGTATCATTGCAATCGCACGCTTTGATCAGCGTTACAGGGATTTCCTTTGTTTTACGCGCATTCTGTACGAAGAATCCGGCAACACCATTGGTTTTTGAAATATGTGCACTCAGAAGGTAAATATCTGAAGCATCTTTAATCTCCTCGAAAGGAACATTGTCAATGGCATTCAATGAGTAACCCTTGCCTCTTTCCATATAGTGGAAGCTGGCCACATTATTGGTTTTGGCTCCGGCACGGGCAAATTTCTGAATCAGATACATTTCCTCGTTCGTAAGTCGCGCACCGGCCATAAAGGCGTTTTCATCAGCATTTACACCCTGAATTTTACTCTTGATCAAATCAATGGCTTCAGTCCATTCGATTTCTTTCCACTTTCCGTTTTCTTTCAGAACCGGCTTATCAATACGCTGGTTGTCTATCATATACTGATATCCAAAGCGCCCGTGAGCACAAAGGTTTCCGCCTTTGTTGATATATCCTTTGGCACCTTTAATGCCCATTACAAAACCATTTCTGTGGTGAACTTCAATCTCGCAACCCACTGAACAATAATTACAAATGGTGTTGAAAGTATCGGTTTCCACAGGTCCCGGTTTGAAGAACTTGTTCTCGGCAATAGCTCCGGTTGGACATGTAGACAGACACTGACCACAGCTTTCACAATCGGTATCTACCAGGCTTCCACCCATGGCTGGTGCAACAAACGTGTCGAATCCGCGGTTGATAAATCCGAGTGCTCCGGCTCCAACTACTTCATCACAAATACGTACACAGCGCCCGCAAAGAATACATTTTGCAGGATCAAACTCAAGATAAGGATGTGAGAAATCTACTTCATACTCGTTGAATGTTCCGCCAAATTTATTCTGAACGGCACCGTACTCGGTTGCATATTCTTTCAGATCACAGGTGTAGAGTGCCTGACATCCACATTCCAGACAACGCCCGGTTTCGTGTGCAGCCACTTCTGCATTGGCATATCCCAGCTCAACTTCGTCGAAATTCATACGCTGATCGGCATCGAGTACCGGCATTTCTTCGCGCATTTGTTTTTTGAATTTATTGCTGTAATCTGCAGGATCCTGCTTTTTGAAATTATCTCTTTTACTGAAGAATTCTTTTGGTAATGGCTTAATTTCTTCACCGTGGAGGTATTGGTCGCAACTGTGAACGGCAACTTTGGCCTGTGCTATAGCTTCAATAGCCGTTGCAGGTCCGGTTACACCGTCACCGGCGGCAAATACACCGGGAATTCCGGTTTCGAGGGTATCGCTTTTGGCATCGATATCACCCCAGCGGTTGATTTTCAGTTCACCACTATCGGTATTTGCATTGATGTCGTCGATAAAGTTCACATCAGTTTTCTGACCGATTGCAGCCAAAAGAATGTCCACTTCAAGTTCAAATTCTGATCCTTCAATCGGAACAGGACGACGACGTCCGGAAGCATCCGGCTCACCCAGCTCCATCTTTACACAAACAATTGATTTGAGTTTGCCTTCACCGTCTTTGTTAATGGCAACAGGATTGGTGAGGAGCATATATTCAATGCCTTCCAGTTTGGATTCGTGAATCTCAATAGGGTTTGCAGGCATTTCAGCTTCGGTACGACGATAAACAACAATTACCTTGTCAGCACCACAACGCTGGGAGGTACGGCAGCAGTCCATGGCAGTGTTTCCGCCACCCACAACTACAACAGTTTTACCCTTGAAGTCGTATTTCTGACCCGTTACTTCCATATTTCTCAGAAAGTCAATTCCTGAGTACACACCGTCGGCATCTTCACCTTCCACACCAACCAGAGTTCCTCTTTGTGAACCGATGGCCAGAATAGTAGCATCGAAATTTTCTTTGATTTCTTTATAGCTCAGGTTTTCACCTAGTTTTTTCTCAGTGGTCAGTTTCACACCAAGCTCGGTAATGGTTGAGATTTCTTTTTCAATCAGCTCGTTTGGCAGACGATATTCAGGAATACCATAACGTAGCCATCCACCTGCGTGAGGCATGCCTTCGAAAATCTCTACTTCGTGACCTTTTTCAGCCAGCCAGTATGCAGCAGAAAGTCCGCCGGGTCCACCACCTATTACCGCAACTTTTTTACCGGTTGCAGGAGCTAGCTCAGGGCTGAAATGATTTCCTGATTCCAGATCGCGGTCTGCAGCATAGCGTTTCAGATAATCAATTCCTACACCGGTGCCTTCGTCGAGAAGATTTCTGCGACAGGCTGCTTCGCAGGGGCGTACACAAACGCGACCACAAATAGCCGGTAGTGGATTGGCTTCCTTGATGAGGCCAATGGCTTCGCTGTACATGCCTTTTTCAATCAGAGAAATATATCCCTGAACATCAACGCCTGCCGGACACGTGTCTTTACAAGGTCCGATACAGTCGGCGTAATGATTACTAACAAGTAAATCGAGGGCCATTTTGCGGCTGGCTCTAACTTCATCGGTGTCCGTGTTCACGACCATGCCTTCTGTTACTTTTGTAGAACAGGCAGGCTGTAATCCGCGCATTTTTTCCACTTCCACAACACAAACGAAGCATGAAGAGAAGGGCTCAAGGCGAGGATCGTGACATAAAGTGGGTATATGTATTTCATTTCGTGTTGCCAGTTCGAGGATGGATTCTCCCTCATTGGCCTGAACGATATTTCCGTTTAAAACAACATTGAGTGTATTCATGTGTTTCTGTTTTTTCTTGTTAATTATGAAAGAATAATAGCATCAAATTTACACTTGCTGTAACAAGCACCGCACTGGATACAGAGATCCTGATCAATGAAATGTACCTCTTTGCGTTCACCTTTGATCGCATCGGTAGGACAGTTCTTCGCACAAACTGTACATCCGGTACAATTCTCTTCATGAACAGTGTAAGTGAGCAGTTTTTTACAGTTTTTGGCCGGACATTTTTTGTCCACAATGTGGGCTTCGTACTCATCCCTGAAATACTTAATGGTTGTAAGTACAGGGTTCGGAGCAGTTTGTCCAAGTCCGCAAAGACTGCTGGTTTTGATTTTTTCTGATAATTCTTCCAGAAGCTCTATGTCGCCTTCCCGGCCTTCACCTTCTGTGATGCGGGTCAGGATTTCAAGCATACGTTTGGTTCCTACACGACAGAAAGTACATTTTCCGCAGCTTTCTTTTTGTGTAAAATCGAGGAAGAAACGAGCCATATCCACCATACAGGTCGACTCGTCCATAACCACCATACCACCTGATCCCATAATGGCACCGGTAGCGGTTACTGAATCATAATCCACAATGGTGTCGAGCAGGTGTGTGGGAATACATCCGCCGGAAGGTCCTCCAAGCTGAACAGCCTTAAACTGTTTTCCACCCTGAATTCCGCCACCGAGTTTAAAAATTACATCCTTCAATGGAATTCCCATTGGAACTTCCACAAGACCTCCATGGTTGATTTTACCTGCAAGGGCAAAAACCTTGGTTCCTTTACTTTTCTCGGTTCCGTAGCCGGCATATTTCTCAGGACCATTTTTAATGATCCACGGGATGTTTGCCCATGTTTCTACGTTATTAATATTGGTAGGTTTTTTCCATAATCCTGATGAAGCAGGGAAGGGGGGACGCTTGCGTGGCATACCGCGTTCGCCTTCAATCGATGCCATTAGTGCAGTTTCTTCACCGCAAACAAATGCTCCGGCACCTTCTTTTACATAGAGGTCGAAGTTGAAACCGGTTCCCAGAATATTATCTCCGAGCAGATTTCTTTCTTTAGCCTGTTCAATAGCGATATTAAGGCGTTTTATAGCCAGCGGATACTCGGCACGGCAATATATAACACCGTGAGTGGCTCCAATGGCACGGGCTCCGATGATCATTCCTTCCAAAATGGCGTGTGGGTCACCTTCAATGAGTGATCTGTCCATAAATGCACCGGGGTCACCCTCATCGGCATTACAGATTACATATTTTTCATCGCTTTTGCTTCCGTTTGCAAATTTCCATTTTAGTCCGGTGGGGAATCCACCGCCACCACGGCCACGGAGGCCCGAATCGGAAACCATTTGAATGATTTGCTCGGCATCAATTTTTTCGTTGATGATCTTCTTAATGGCATCGTATCCGCCTGTGTTTATATAATCATCAATGTTTTCAGGATCGATTACACCGCAATTGCGCAATGCAATTTTTACCTGACCTGCCCAGAAATCATCGTCTTCTGATTCGAAAAGATCTGTTCTTACTATATGTTCACGAACGGGCTCATGATCACGTACGTGCTTATTTACGATCTCGATAGCTTTTTCACTGTCAATCTCGCCATAGAGATATGAGCCGGATTCGTCAATAACTTCTACCAGTGGTTCACGATAGCACATCCCGATACACCCTGTTCTCTGCAGTTCAAAGTCGAGTTTGTCGGTTTCCTGAATGGCCTTGATGGTATCATAAACTTTGCTGGCGCCTGCGGCAATTCCGCAACTGGCTAATCCAACAAGTACTTTTGTTTTTGCCATAATATCCTGATTATTGTTGACTTTCTTTTTGTTTAATATCCCTGATGATCTTCACGGTCGACTTTTGTGTTAGCTTTCCAAAAGTATCGTCGCCAATCATCATCACCGGTGCCAGTGAACAGCAACCCAAACAGGCCACACTTTCTAATGTGAAGAGGCCGTCTTCTGTGGTTTCTCCATCCCTGATCTTAAGTGCTTCTTCCAGTGCTTCGGTAATCATGGGTGCATTTTGTACGTGGCATGCTGTTCCATGACAAACTTTAACAATATGTTTTCCCACCGGATTCAGTCTGAACTGTGCGTAGAATGTGGCAACACCGTACATGTCGCTCAGTCTAATTTTCAACTTCTCCGATGCTCTAACAAGGGCATCCTTGGGAAGGTATCCAAACTCATCCTGCATGGCTTGTAAAACCGGGATGGTTACACCCTTTTTGCCGCTATATTTTTCCAGAATTGGCTCAATCACAGACAAGTCTGCATCCTGCGCTGCGGCTTCTGTTTCCTTTATTGCAATACGCTCTATTCGCATAGTCTTATTGATTTTTGCGACTAAAGTATATAAAATCTCTCAAGCTATTTTAAGGTGTGGGTAATTTAGACAATGTATAAATAAAGGAGTCCCGTTTTGCAACGAAACTCCATGCAATTACTATAAATTGTGTATGATATTTATGAGCTGTTTTAAAGCTCAGCTGAATTACACGATACCCTGATCAAGCATAGCATTAGCAACCTTAAGGAAGCCGGCAACGTTTGCGCCTTTCACGTAGTTTACAAAACCGTCATCATCTTTTCCGTGTTTTACACAGGCTTCGTGAATGGAACACATGATATGGTGAAGTTTTTCATCAACTTCTTCGCGAGTCCATGAAAGTTTCATAGAGTTTTGTGTCATTTCCAGTCCTGATGTGGCAACACCACCGGCATTTGCAGCTTTTCCGGGGCCAAAGAGAACTTTGTTTTCGAGGAAAAGTTCAACTGCTTCAGGAGTACAAGGCATATTTGCACCTTCACTTACACAAACACAACCGTTTTTGATCAGCATTTGTGCGTCGTTTTTGTCGAGTTCGTTTTGTGTGGCACATGGCAGTGCAATGTCAACTTTTACTTCCCATGGTTTTTTACCAGGGATGAATTGTGCACTCGGAAATTCATATGAGTAAGGTTTTACGATATCCTGATTTGAAGCTCTGAGTTCGAGGAGGTAATCGATTTTTGCACCGCTGATTCCTTCAGGGTCGTAGATGTATCCGTCAGGTCCGCTGATGGTCACTACTTTTGCACCGAGTTCGGTGGCTTTTGTGATGGCACCCCATGCTACATTTCCAAATCCTGATACTGCAACCAGCTTACCGTTGAAGTCTTTGTTTTTGGTTTTCAGCATTTCCTTGGCAAAATATACGTTACCAAAACCGGTAGCTTCCGGGCGAATAAGTGATCCTCCCCAATTGATGCCTTTTCCGGTAAGCACTCCTGTGTTTTCGCTGGCTAGTTTTTTATACATTCCGTACATGTAACCAATTTCGCGGCCACCTACACCAATATCTCCCGCAGGTACATCTGTACTGGGCCCTATGAGTTTCCATAATTCAAGCATAAATGCCTGGCAGAAACGCATAATTTCGTTGTCTGATTTTCCTTTTGGATCGAAATCAGAACCACCTTTACCACCACCCATAGGCAGGGTTGTGAGAGAGTTCTTGAAAATCTGCTCGAATCCGAGGAATTTCAGAATGGAAAGGTTTACACTTGGGTGAAAACGAAGTCCACCTTTGTAAGGACCTATGGCATTATTAAATTGCACACGGAAACCGCGGTTTACGTGTACTTTTCCTTTATCGTCTACCCATGGCACTTTGAAAGTAAGTACTCTGTCAGGATCAATGATGCGCTCAATAATTCCTGCTGTTTCAAAATGAGGGTTTTCGTTTACTACTTCTTCAATGCTTTCCAGTACTTCGCGTACAGCTTGAAGGTATTCTACTTCGCCCGGATTTTTCCGTTCGACTTCCTGCATTATTTTTTCAACGTTCATGGCAATGAATTTTTGTGTTGTTTCTGAGGCAAAATTACTGCGGGTTACGTAACGAACTCAAAATCAGCTATGGCAAAAATCACGTTTCCCGATTATAATTAATCAAGGGTCGGGTTGATATTTGTCAATTGTATTCCGCTAAGCCTTTATCAGCCTCCTGAGTGGGTCTCACACGCAAAAAATAAAATCACATTGTTGGACAAAGTAAACCCGACTTTATTTCGTACTTTTGCATTGAATTTCATCAGTTATGAATCACCAGAAAGAAAATGCGGATAAGATCAGAATGGATAACCTGATCGAGAGGGAGAAAGAGTTGCAATGCCTTTACAAAGTGGGCGATTTGCTCAATAATCTGGGAAACACATTAGAAGATATTATTCCCCAATTGCTTGATATTTTACCAGGCGGATGGCGGTTTCCTGAAATATGTGAAGCAGAAATAATCTTAGGCAATGAAATTCATTCAAGACCAGGTCTGAGAAGAACCGAGCTTAAACTGACAGCCGACATTATAGCCTATGGAGAAGTACTGGGTGAAATCCGCGTATACTATGTGAAGTCTGTAAAACTCGAGAAAGGAATCTTTCTTTCGGAAGAACAGCGCTTGCTGAATGATATTGCAGAGAAAATTGCTGTTTTCATTACGCTGAAGAAACTTAAACCACTTGAGAAAGATGACGATGATTTTACGCAGTCCGAGGATGATATTTTGAAACATGTTCAGGATCATCATACCGGACTGGTTGACTGGCTTCGTACTCTGGGATTGAATAAGCATGAGGCTCTTGAGCTGCTCGATAATCCGCTTGAGTTTCGCAAAGGTGAGACCATAGGTAAGCAGGGCGCTTTTACATCTTATTTTCTGCTTTTAGCCAAGGGTATTACCAAATCGTATGTAGAAGGTGGCGGTAACAAAAGCTACTCTTTTATGCTGAGCAAATCGTTTGAATTTATTGGACTCAGCTCATTATTTGGCAATAACTACTATTTTACCACCACAGCGCTTGTTCCGTCCACTGTTTTTCTGGTGGAGAAAGAAACAGTAATTAAACTGCTGCACAGCAATACTAAATTTAACAGAGCTCTTATGAAATGGTACTGCGATTCATATCAGTTGCTGTTTAAGAAGATGAGTGCATTAAGCTTAAAACAAACTGTGGGCAGGCTCGCCGATGCGCTTTTGTATTTATCTGAAGTTTTTGAGAGCGACCTGATCCCAAATACCATTAGCCGTAAAGATATTTCGGAAATCGGAGGTATGAGCAACGAAAACGCCGTACGTATTTTATCTGATTTTAAAGCAGAAAAAATCGTAAAGAGCACTTCTGCCGGTATTGAAATTCTCAATAAACGGGTGCTGAAGACTATTTGTGCAACGGGGTAGAATTATTGAAAAAATGTCATCCTGAGCTTGTCGAAGGGCGTCATTTTTTCAAATATCTGTCTATACTTCGACTGGCTCAGCATTACAGATATCTTCTAATACAAATCCGGAAAAACAATTCCCAGTTTTTGCAGGGTTTCGTCGATGAATTTCTTGGAAGCTGAAATATCGGCTTCAGGCGGAGCCCATTCCGCAAATACCTTATCATCGTTTGGATCGTAAGGACCGTCCTTCACTTCCAGTGCAACTGAACTTACTTTAAGGGCAATTACCGTATGCCAGATATTGGGGTCAATCTCTGCAGCAAAGTTTCCGGTGGCATGGCTTAATACAATGTGATCTACAATATGGCCTTCATCATCGAATTCCAAAACAAGAAATTCTCCGCGAACTACGGCAAACAACTCTCTTTTTCGTGGAAGTTCATGTTTATGAGGGCGAATATACGTGCCCGGTTCCATAGCGTTGAGGAATCTTTGCAAGTGATCTTCAGGGCTTTTGTGAATGTTGAGGTTCATTCTGCGGCGCTCACTGGTCTTTGCCTGGCCTGAAAGATTATTAATCAGGTTGATATCAATTTTAAACATATTTCCGAATTTGAGTTAAAAATACAGAAAAATTATAATATCATGTTATTTTTGCAGATTATTAAAGTATTATGATTTCTCCCGAGGAATATAATTTCTTAAAGCGCTTGCGTCAGGGCGAGGGTTTGCAGCAGGATTTCAAATATGCTGTAAACGATAGTCGAAAAATTGCTCGCAGCCTTTCTGCTTTTGCCAATACAGAGGGTGGGACCTTGTTTATTGGAGTAAAAGACGACGGTACCATTAAGGGCATTCGTTCGGAAGAAGAAATTTATATGGTGGAAGCTGCTGCTACCATGTACTGCAGGCCTGAGCTCGAATTTACAAGTGTTTTGTGGAAAATTCAGGGTCAGGAAATTCTTGAACTTACCATTGAAAAATACACCAAAGAGCTTGTTTTTGCTCCCGATGAAAACGATCGCTGGAAAGCATATCTTCGTTTTGAAGATAGCAATCATCCTGTAAATGATATTTATGTTCAGGTGCAAAAACGCAAGAAACACGATAAGGGCATTCAGATAAAAATGGACGATCATTACCGTGAGCTACTTAATATGTTTGACCGTAAGCGAAATCTTACCTGGAAAGAAATGGTGAAAAACAGCGGCATTTACCGGCAGAAACTTAAAAAGATTCTTGTTGATGTGATCTCTGTGGACCTGGTTGAAATGAAGCTCACTCGTGATGGGTTTGTGTATCGGGCGAGGTAAACAGCTGTTTGCTGTCAATAATCTTCCAACTGCCGATTTACCTTTTCAATTTCCCGCCCATATTTCTTACCTTTGACCCGATATGCTGAATTTCATACTCATAATAATCGGAATTTACCTGTTTTTTCGCATTATGGCCAGATGGGTGGCACCATGGTTGCTGAAGCGGTATGTCAATCGTATGCAAAAACAATACGATCAGCAAAACGGCAATGTGCGAAGCAAAGACGGGAAAACAACCATTCATATTCCCCGTAAGGACAAAGCCAAAAAAGGCCGTCCGAATTACGATGCAGAAGATGTTAGTTATGAAGAAATAGAATGAAAAAGGTTCTCATCATAACCTATTACTGGCCTCCGGCCGGTGGAAGCGGAGTGCAGCGCTGGCTGCAGATGACCGCTTATCTGAAGGATTATGGCTGGCAACCGGTGGTATATCATCCTGCAAATGCAAAATATCAGGTTTTTGATGAAAGTCTGGCAGCTGAAATCTCACCCGATCTTATTCAGATTTCACGAAAAATAAAAGATCCGGCTACTTTTTACTCAAAAGTTGGAGGAAAGAAAAATGAGGTTGGTGCCGGCATGAGCACAAAAGGTAAAAAGAAGAGTTTTTTGCAAAAACTAGCTATCTGGATGCGTGGCAATTTGTTTATTCCCGATTCACGTAAGTACTGGATAAAACCTTCGGTCAGATTTTTGAAAAAATACAATAGCGAAAATCCGTTTGATGCCATTATTTCGACCGGACCTCCCCATTCCATGCACATTATTGCAAAGAAATTATCTGCAGCTACCGGAAAGCCCTGGCTGGCTGATTTTCGCGACCCATGGACCAATATTGACTTTTACCGGGAGTTGAATTTGAGTAATCGAGCCGATAAAAAGCATAAAAGACTGGAGAAAGAAGTCTTGTCTTCTGCCGATTCTGTTGTTGCAGTAGGACCAACACTTGCGAAAGAAATTGAGGTTCTGGGGGCAAAAAAATGCGAAGTAATTCCCAATGGATATGATCCGAGAAAATTCAAATCAGCAGACACGCAAGCAGATCAGGAAAATTTCATTGTTAGTCATATAGGAGTAATGCCTGCAGCGCGGAACCCTGAGTTCCTTTGGGAGGCAATGTCTGAGTTGAAGAAGGAAAATACTGTTTTTGCAGAAAAGCTGAAAATAGTTTTGGTTGGAAATGTTGATGGTGTAGTGCCGGTTTCTATTGAAAAAGCCGGGTTGACAGAGCATCTTTCAATGCCCGGAACCGTTTCACACTCTGAAGCTCTTCAATTACAAAAGAACTCTTCTATGCTGATGCTTTTCATCAATGATGCGCCCAACGCTAAAGGAATTTTAACTGGAAAAGTATTTGAATACATGGCTGCAAATCGGCCGATTATTGCCACCGGTCCGGTAGATGGTGATGTGGCGGCCATTTTAAAAGAATGCGAAGCCGGGCAAATGTTTGGAAAATCTGAAAAGCAAAAAGCCAAAGAATATCTGCTCAGTCTTTTTGAAGCCTATTCTCTGAATAAACCCTACTCAAATAACAGAAACAGGGTCGGGAATTACTCGCGCAAAGCGCAGGCAGGGCAGATTGCTGAAATCCTAAGTCGTATCAGCGATAATCCGTAATTCTTTTTTATCAGCGTAGATCAGCGTCCACTTTCCACTTTCCACTTTCCACTTTTCACTTTCTACTTTCCACTGAAGTGAAACCATAAACCTTCTTAAAGTTCTCGTAAATCCGTTTGCAAACAGCCTGAAAATCCTGTTTAACTCCCAGCTCTTTTTCAAGCGAAGTAACGCCTTTGTCGGTAAAACCACATGGGTTGATGTGATTGAAGTAATTGAGGTCAGTGTTTATATTGAATGCAAATCCATGCATCGTGATGAACTTCGATACCCGAACTCCAATGGCGCAAATCTTTCTTGCTTTATCTTTAGTTTTTGCATCCAGCCATACACCTGTAGCTCCTTCAAGACGTCCTGACACAATACCGTACTCTTTTAAGGTTTCTATAATTGCGTCTTCCATTTTTTCGATGTATGTACGTACGGTGAGTCCGCTTTTCTCAAGATCCAGAACCGGATATCCCACCATTTGACCTGGACCATGGTAGGTGATATCACCTCCGCGGTTGGTTTTTATAAATTCGGCATCTGCGGACTGAAGCTGAAGATGGTTCAGTAATAAATTTTCCTCTTCTCCGCTTTTTCCAAGGGTGTATACGTGAGGATGTTCAACAGTAAAAAACCAGCCGGCAAAACTATTTTTGGAATATTCATCGGAATTTCGCATTTCAAGAAGCTCGTCCATTTTACTTTGCTGAAAATCCCATGCTTCCTGATAGGGCATTGATCCTAAGTCGATATAATCTAGATACATGTTTCTGTTCTGATGATGCCTGTTCCGGTTTTAGAGCCACTCATGGGACTCGAACCCACGACCTGCTCATTACGAGTGAGCTGCTCTACCGGCTGAGCTAAAGTGGCATAAAAAAGTCGGGATGACTGGACTCGAACCAGCGGCCTCTTCGTCCCGAACGAAGCACGCTACCAACTGCGCCACATCCCGATGGGGTGCAAAAATACTATTTTTATTGTGAAATAATACAGGTTTTTGTGAATAAAAAAAAATGTTTACTTTTGTGTTCCAATTTTGACGGGGCATTAGCTCAGTTGGCTAGAGCGTTTGACTGGCAGTCAAGAGGTCATCGGTTCGACTCCGATATGCTCCACAAATTTAACCCGGCTAATCCGGGTTTTTTTGTATATGGACACAAAACTTTCTTTATTCGGGATGACGCTGTCTGAGTTGGAGCAGGTTTGCCTTGCGGCAGGGCAGAAGAAATTTGTGGCCAAGCAGCTCGCTCACTGGATGTATCAGAAGAATGTGTCTTCCATTGACGATATGAAGAATGTTTCAGGTGAGTTTAAAAACTACCTGAATGAAAACTATTCTCTGAATCGGGCAAAGTATACCCGTTATGCAGAATCAACAGACGGAACACGCAAATATCTCTTTCCTTTCAAAGCCGGTTATACTGAAACGGCCATGATTCCGGGAGAGAAACGTATTACGGTATGTGTATCA